>JAJSZW010000133.1 GCA_030262895.1 Deltaproteobacteria bacterium
TCCACCAGAGCAGCCTTGTTGGTAGTATTCATCGCGATGGCTGCGATGCGGCGGGCGCGCAAGCGAAGTTGCGTAGCTTTTTCTTTTGGGTTGTTCTCTTTGAGGCCCTTGTCTAGTTCTGCATGCTGAGCGAGTTCCTCGGGCATCAGTATAGCGAGCGCTTCGATCAGGGCCGTTTTTGTCTTGGCTGAAAGTAAAGCCATCATCTTGCCGACCGCGGTGTCACCGTGCAATGGCACGAACGTAGTCAGATCGACGGCGAACTGCGCATTTTCGGTTTCGATCATACCTTTCAGCTGCTTACAGACTTTCGCCAACCCCTCGAAGACATCAAGCCCATAGGGAACGTAGGAAAAGTCATCCTCATTATCGAGGTAAGCGCGTGCGCAGTGTGAATCAAATATCGCGAGTGACGACAGCTCTGGAGGTGCTACCTTACCGTTGGTCCAATGCACGTCCTGCGCGATACCATTGACCGCAACTTCGAAATCGGCCTCGGCGATGCCTGCCTCGCCTGTTGGCAGATTGGCATTCGGGTGAATTGCCTCATTCTGGTCGCGAGCTCTACAAGCACGCTTGAGCACGCGGGAGTAACCAGACTTGCCTGAGCCATTGTCGCCATATATCACTGTCAGACCGTTGTTACCCAAAGGGAGACGCTGATTTTCTGCAATTGCATTAACCTGACTCAGGTTCTTAATTGCTAACAGAGCAACGTATGTCGAATTTTGAACCGGAGCAGGAATTTGATCTGCGGTTAACTGTTTGGGGGTGCGACCTTTTGGATCAGGAATACCATGCTCAGCTTTGAGAAGTGCAAATAGGTCATCTATATCGTTGGCTGCTAGTTCTTGTTTCGCAAGCAGCCGAGCTATCGCATCGCTTTGCCATTGCGGTAGATCTTCTGCCCACTTCAGTATTTCTTGAAGTATCGTCATCCTGCGTCTCTCTGGGCTTAATTCTTTTTACTTCCTGCGAGCTTTGTGTCTATCAATTTTGTGGAACACTGTGACAGCTAACAAGTAATTATACGGTTGACCGCTTAAATACCAATAATAAAAAAGATCGACAAGAAAAATATTATTACTTATGTTTTTATCTAACCGCTTAACACTAAATAAATGAAGATAGACATATATGGATAAACACAATGAGAAAGATTCCCGCCGCCCTAAATGCACAGTTCGACGCTTTATTGGTCAAAAACAAAATACCCCAAAAATTTTATAGCCATTATTTAAAATGGTTACAATACTATTTGGATTTCTGTCAAAGATACCGGTTCAGTGAATCAAACTTCCGGAGTCTGCCCAATTTTATCCGGAAATTAAAAGAAAAGGGGCAGACCGACGTGCAGCAAAAACAGGCCGGTGAGGCCATCTATAAACTTGTAAAGTAAAAAAATCAATAAATCTATTGTCTTCTGCAATGTTCTGTATGTCCCGCATTCGATGCACGATTCAGGCAAGGAAGTGTGCATATTGGGATTCAACCAGTTTATAGTACACAACCTTGAATTTTTCCTTACTTCGATCTCAAAAAGGGAATTCTTATCATTTCATTTCACCGCGATGTTTTCCGATTCATAGCAGAATCACTCGATAAACATCATTGCACCATTTCGTGCTATACAACATGTGGTGTTGATTTTTTTCCTGACAACAAGAACCGTTTTGCAATACATCAAAATAAAGTCTTTTTTCCCATAAAATACAGTGCTGACCCTATTTTATTTTCTCAAAGCAGCTGCTATTATGCTGATGATGTTGACAACTGTCCGTTAACATAGAACTCCGGCCAAGAAGATCAGGATAATAACGCTATCGGTGACGTATGCGCGATACTGATAAAGATTACTTGAATCCTAATAAACTTTACGCCCCTTTTAAATGGGAAAACGATCAACTGACAACAACAAGAAAGAAAGGCGGTGCTGCGCAGAAGGGCTAAGCCTTTTCTGGGTGAAAGGCGTGCTGAACGGGCAGACATATCCGTTCACGACTTGCATGGGATCACACATGAACTCGAGGTGCATCAAATAGAGCTGAAAATTCAAAACGAGGAACTTCGGAAAGCCCGGTTGGAACTGGAACAAGCTCACAAAAAGTATATGGATCTTTATGAATATGCGCCGGTTGGCTATTTCACCCTTAATCCCGACTGCCGGATTCTCAAGGTTAATCTGGCAGGGGCAAGTCTTTTAGGCTTCGAAAGACAGACACTGACAACTAAGGCCTTTACCGAGTTGATTGACCGGGACTCCCAGAACACGTTTTATATCCATAAAAACAGAACCCTGGAAACCGGAACCCATCAAACCTGTGAACTGCGACTTGTAAAAAAAGACAAAACGCCCATCTATTGTCAGTTGGAAAGTCTGCCGGAAAAGGTTCATGACGATGAACCCCGTCAGCTTAGAATAGCGGTCATCGATATCAGCGCCCGCAAGAAGGTGGAGGTGGCACTTGAAGGCAGCGATGAACGCTACCAGATGCTATTTGAAAAGGCAAAGGACGCCATTCTCCTATTAGAGACCACCCCAAAGATGGGCAGGATCGTGGCTGCCAATCCCGCGGCCGGGAATTTGTATGGCTATACGGTCGATGAACTCCTGGTGCGCAACATCACAGATCTCGTATCGTCCGATGCAATCAATGGGATATCGGATCTTCTTCGGCGCATCAACGCCGGAGAATGGATTAATCAAGAAATATATGGCGTTAAAAAAGACGGGACGATCATTCCCGTGGATATCAGTTCCGGATTGATCAACTTTGGCAAGGAGCGCTTTATCCTTGCCTTTGAAAGAGACATAACCGAACGTAAGAAAGCGGAAAGTCTGCTGCAAAAGAGCGGGGTCATGCTGCAGTGCATCTTCGATGGCATTTCCGAGCCTCTGGTCATGCTGGACCGGGCTCTGCGGGTAAAGATGCTCAACAAGGCCGCCAGGAAGTATTACAGAGTCGAAAAGCATGATCGGGTGTTGAACATGCCCTGTCGCGAAACACTTGCAAGCGATTTTATTCAGTGTGAAAATTGTCTCATCGCCTCGGCCATTCAGCAGGGTAACAGGGTCAGTTTTGAAAGAATGGGCCTGTTGGACCCTAACCGGATTGAACAGGTGACTTTTTTCCCGGTTAAAGATGTTGGCGGGAAACCCGGCGGTATTATCCAAATTGTCGACGTTACGGAAAAAAAAGGTGTGGAGAAGATTCTGAACCGGGCGGACCGACTTGCCTCTTTAGGGCAGCTTTCCGGCGGCATCGCCCATGAAATCCGAAATCCGCTTTCGGGAATCAGCCTGTTTGTCGATATCCTTGCTGACGAGGAAAAATTTTCACGCTCGGAAAAGGAGTTGCAAATCCTGAAGGAAATAAAACAGAATGTCAGGAAAATTGATGGCATCATCCAAGGGGTGCTGGGCTTTGCGCGGAACAGTTCTGTCAAATCGAGTTTGTTGTATATCAACACTGTTACCGAAGAGACCCTCCGCCTGTGGCAAACTAAAATGATAAACAATGGGATACTGCTGGACCTTTCATTGGGAAAAAATATATCAAGCATATCGGGAGACGTTATCGGGATCCAGCAAGTCGTTCATAACCTCGTTCAAAATGCCGTTGAAGCCATGGGCTCAGGAGGCGTATTGGATATATCTACCCAAATGGGCCTGTCATCCTATCGGAATGACCGGGATATGGTGATCATTAAGGTTCAGGATACCGGTCCGGGGATAGAACCGGGTTGTCGGGAGGACATTTTCAACCCCTTTTTCACCACCAAACCTGACGGAACCGGTCTGGGCCTGGCCATCACCCACCAGATTGTGAAACAACATGGCGGGGTCATCACCTGTGAAAGCAAACCCGGCAAAGGTACTGTATTTTGCGTTGAACTGCCTACATCACCATCGGGTGTATCGTGACGGAAACCATTCTCATTGTCGACGACGACAGCAGCATACTGACCGCGCTTCGGATGATTTTCGAAGAGGATCAATCGGTTATTACGGCCCGTGAAGGATCCAAGGGCCTCAGTCTCGCCCTTGAACAGAAACCGGACCTGATATTACTGGACATCGGTCTTCCGGACATGAGCGGCATGGACGTTCTGGAGAAACTGAGCAGTTCCTGTCCGGAAACTGTGGTGATCATGATCACCGCTGTTGATGAGGTGAGAACAGTCGTCAAAGCGCTGAAACTAGGCGCCCATGATTACCTGGCGAAGCCGCTGGACGCCCAGGAAGTGAAGGTTACTGTAAAAAACGCACTCGAAAACAAGCGTTTGAAAGACCAGATCCGTCTGATTCAACAGCCGAATGTTGAGCGATACCGGTTCGACATGATCGGACAAAGCCCACAGATCTGCCACCTTGTGGAAGTTGCCCGAAAGGTGGCAAAAAGTATTGAAACACCCGTTTTGATACTTGGAGAAAGCGGGACCGGCAAGGGTGTCCTGGCCAAGACCATCCACTACAGTTCTTCAACGCTTCCCGGCCCTTTCGTCACGGTCAACTGCACGGCCATAACCCATGAACTTTTTGAAAGCGAGCTTTTCGGATATGACCGAGGCGCTTTTACCGGAGCGACGCCGGATGGTAAAAAAGGCCCTTTCGAGGAAGCATCCGGGGGCACCATTTTCCTGGATGAAATCGGCTCCATGACCCTTGTTGACCAGGCAAAACTCCTCGGCGTATTGGAGGACCGAAAGTTATATAGGGTCGGCGGCAAGAAACCGATCACCATTTCATCGCGGATTATAGCGGCCTCAAACGTGAACCTGGCAAAAGCTGTTGAACTGGGTGAATTCCGGAAAGATCTTTTCTTTCGTCTAAACGTGGTGAAGCTGGAGGTACCCCCGTTGCTTGAACGACAGGAAGACATCCTGCTTTTGGCCGAGTATTTCATCGCCTACTACAACCGAAAATTCAGGAAAAAGTTCAAACGGATCTCGACCGAGACAAAAAAGATTCTCCTGAGATATCCATGGCCCGGTAATGTCCGTGAACTTCGAAACACCATCGAACGGATACTGCTTTTGGAGGAGGGCGATGTCCTTCTGCCCGCCCATATTGCCGGCCTCGAATCCGCAAATACGCTTTCATCCCTCGCGCCCATGGTTTTTCCGCCGGAGGGAATGGATTATGATGAAGTCATCAAAACCATGATACAGAGCGCTCTCAAACGGACCCAGGGCAATGTTTTGGAAGCCGCACGCCTTCTCAACATGCCGCCCCACAAAATGCGCTATCGAATCAAAAAATATGAACTGAAAACCTGAACCGGGGTCGATGTCCTGATTGCCCTGCTTCCGCCTTCCTCGAAGGTGCCTACGCCCGTTGGCGTAATGCCGCACATCTCTTTTATATACCCACACCCGACATAGACCCTCCCATTCCGTAAAATAAAGGCATTTGGACAATCCATTGAGAGTATTATCAAACAGGCATATAGTCGTATTTATTTGTAATAGGTTATATCCATCCCCTGACGGGGATTTCTATTTGACAATATTCTCAAATCACCCTTCAAAAAGAGCCCCCAAATCGGCCATCGCCTCTCTTATTCCGCCCCAAAAAATTTTTAACATATTGAATTAATACAGTATAAATATTTTTCAACACTCTCTGGCACAATCCATGCTCTAACATACACTAAGGGCAGCTTAGATTGGATTGTACTGCCCACGAACTTTATCACCCTGGAGCAAACCATGCACCATATTCTGGTGGTTCACCCCGAACCTTCCATACGAATTGCCCTTAAGGAGGGACTTTCCTCGAAAACGCTCGAGGTTGACGTGGCTGCGGACGGCGCAGGGGGCCTTCGGCTAAACAGCAAAGGGCATTATGACATTATCATCGTGTCTCTGGTTCTGCCGGACATGGGTGACTATGAGGTGATCCACAGAATTCATTCCCGTTGGCCGGAAACCGTTGCCATCGCCATCACGGAAAAAACCGCTAAAGAGGAATCGACCAATGGCTTAAAACATGGCGTGAGCCTGTATCTTGAAAAGCCGCTGGAAATGAAATCGGTAAAAGATGCCATTGCGCGCGGACTTGAACAACGGGCCCTGAAACATAAAGCCCCGCAGATATGATCCGGAAGTCGCATATGCTCAACAATCCAAGCGTTGCACTCCCAATGTTGATCTGCTTGGGTTTGGGGAACCTTTTTTGGAAAAAACTGTAAAGCCATTAATGACCTTTTTCAAATCAAAAGCAAAAGGAGGCAGAATGAAAAAGCTTATCGATATCATTCCCAAAGGGAACGGAAAATGGCATCTATTTTTGCTTGTCACATTTTTTTTCGTGCTCTATTACGCGAATGCCCAGGCCGTCACCCTGACTGTAAAGGGATCAGACGACAGCACAGTGTTAGCGTATCGCTGGACGATTGAGGAGGACACCACCTATCACGTGGACCCGGGGGTGCCCGATGCGGACACCATTTCGGTCGGCTTTCATTCGAGCTACATGCCGGTGGTGGCCAGCGGGGATGAAACGACGACTCTCCCCACTCTCACAGGAGACACACACTACTACGTGTCAGTCCTCCCCAAGAACGCCGACGCCGACCCAGAAGCAGCCCGTTACTCCGTGGGCGGTACTTCATTTATGGGCGCTGATGACTCGGTCATCGTGTACGTCAACAAGCTTCCCTTCCCCACGGCCCAGATCACCATCTTTGTGTTCGAGGACAATTCCCCCATCAACAGCGCCCCGGACCTTCCGCAAGAGATGGGACTGGAGGGTTTCTCGATCGTGCTGGAGGATGCGGGCGGACGCTACGGCATGTCGGCCGGCATGCAGAGCCAGGACGCCTTCGGCAACCCGCTGGGCACGACATATAATCCCGACGGCAGCGTGCTCCAGATGGGAGACGGCGTCATCAAGACCGATGCCGACGGCCGGGTTACGATCAAGTACCTGGCCCCGGGCAAATACGGCGTCCAGGCCGTGGCCCCCACCGGCTTGGGCTGGCAACAGACTTCCACCATCGAAGGCACCAAGATCATCGACGCCTGGGTCAAGGCCAACGAGCCCCCCTTTTTCCAGGAGTTTGGGCCCCCGGGCTTTCACGCCTTCATCGGGTTCGTTAAGGACTTTAGTGACCTGGGGACCCTGCCGGCCCCCAACGGAAAAGGCACCATCACCGGCCAGGTCGTCAACCTGCATCTGTCTCGACCCCCGGATTACGCTTTTTACAACGGCGCGCCCTTGGCGCATACGACCGCCTGGGTGGGGCTGAACCTCGGCGCGGCCGGCCTCGGACAGGGCGTTTACGCCGCGCCCTGCAACGCGGACGGCACCTTTACCATCCCCGGCGTGCCGGCCAGCGTCTACCAGCTGGTGGTCTGGGACAAGGCCCTGGTTCAGATCTTTGCCTTTCACACGGTCACGGTCCTGGACGGCGTAACCGCGGCCCTGGGCGACGTGCCGGTCTTCCAGTGGTTCACTCGGATCGAGAACTGGGTGTTTAGCGATGAGAACGAAAACGGCTTCCGGGATTCTGGCGAGAAGCCCATCCCCGAGCAGGCAGTGAACATCCGCTGGCGCGACGGCACCATGTACCAGTCGGCGCCCACCGACGGCGAAGGTTTCGTGCCCTTCGACACGGTGTTTCCCTTCTTCGCCTGGCAGGTGGCCGAGGTGGATTTTGCCCGCTTCAAGGCCACCGGGGTAACGGTCACCGTGGACGACGGCGGGCCTATCAACCCCGCCGACCCCTGGACTTGGGGCGGACAGCTCAACCCACAGGATCAGACCTTCCCTCCTGATACCAACTGCGTTTCCCCCGACTGCCTTGAAACGACCAAGTACAGGACCGAAACCGGCCCGGTGCTCACCCAGGCCTTCCAGGGCTTCATCGGCCAGACCAGCGTGATTGAGTGGGGCAAGGCGCCCTATGGCCCCGGTCTTGACGGCAACTACGGCACCACGGATGACGAAAACGGCGGGATCTCCGGCATGGTCTTTTACTCGACCACCCGGGGCGAGGACGACCCGGAGCTGGGGGCCGCAGAGCCCTGGGAGCCAGGCATTCCACGGGTGACTGTCAATCTGTATGACAGCACCGGAACGACTCTGCTCAACACCACTACCACCGATAGCTGGGACGACAGCTTGCCCGAGGGGTGCAAGGGCGAGGTTTTCACTTTTCAGGGTTCGGCCAAGGACTGCTACGACGGCCTGCGCAACTTCAACCAGGTGCGCCCCGGCGTCTTCGACGGGGGCTATGCCTTTTCGACCTACTTTGTTGACATCAATGGAGATCCGGTGGCGTTTGGTACACAAGATGCAACGGAGGTACCCCTGCCGGCCGGCCAGTACGTGGTCGAGGTGATCCCACCTGCGGGCTATCAGATCGTCAAGTCCCAGGACAAGAACGTGGACTTTGGTGACGATTACGTGCCCAGCCCGCTGCTGCAGGCGGCCACCTGCGTGAACTGGGATGATGTGGATGCGGACGGGCTACCGGGATACACGGTCCCTGCCCAACTTTCGCTTTTTCCAGGAGTCGACGCGCCCCTCGTTGGGCAAACGCTGCCGCTGTGCGACCGCAAACTGGTTGAGTTGGCCCTCGCTGAAAACGCAGCCGCCGACTTCTTCCTGTTCACCGAGGCGCCCATCGCGGGCCACATCATCGGTTTCATCCTGGACGACACCTCCAACGAGTTCGACCCCAACGCGCCGACCTTCGGCGAGAAGTATGCTCCGCCCTGGCTGCCCATCTCCATCCGGGACTGGACGGGCCGCGAGATTTCGCGGACATACTCCGACCAGTACGGGGTTTACAACGCCTTGGTGCCCTCCACTTACACGGCCAACCTGCCGCAGCCCAGCGGCATGTCCCCGAGCATGATTACGGTGTGCCTGAATGACCCGAACGATCCATTCCACAACCCCCAGTACAGCCAGTACTGCTACACCTTCCAGTACATGCCTGGCACCACCACGTACCTGGACACCCCTGTTCTGCCCGTTGCGGCATTTGCCGGACCGGGGCAGTTCCCGCTGGACTGTGAGTTCACGGACGGGACTCCCAGGATTAAGGAGGTGACCGAAGGTCCTTATGTGCCTTCTGGCGGCGGGATACTCACGATCGTTTCTGAAGGCCAAGAGGTGGGGGTGCCAAACCCCGCTTACTGTCCCGGACCGCCATTTACGAGTGCCACCGAGTGCCCTGTCATCAATACAGAAAAGACCATCCTCAGAGATTATGGTTTTGGCAGTAGCGGGACGGTCGAGCTTGTGGCGGCTGACGGAACCGCAACCACGCTTACAACAAACCCATGGAGCAGTATCAGCATTAGCGCCACGGTGCCGGGCACTGTGCCGAATGGGTTATACCAGCTGGTCGTGAACCGTGGCGACACCGGCAAGTCAAGCATCACCGGTGTGACGGTCACCGTGGGCGGGACTACGCCTGTCAATGTACCTTCTGGCGGCTCGATTCAAGCCACGATTGACGGCGCGGCCCCGGGCGACCTGATACTGGTTCCGCCCGGCAACTACGAGGAGCTGGTGATCATGTGGAAGCCGGTCAAGCTCCAGGGCTGGGGCCCCGGATCCGTCACGATCAACGCCGTCAAGACCCCGGCGGAAAAGCTGCTGGACTGGCGCGCCAAGGTCACACAATTAATC
>JAJSZW010000134.1 GCA_030262895.1 Deltaproteobacteria bacterium
GCTCAGATTGTCCGACAGATGCCCATCTATGAGTAACCAGCAACCCATCAGCCATCCGTCATTAATCCTTTAGAATCTATCTTCACCTCAAGCATGCAGGATTCTTCTCTTTCTGAAAGAATAGATTCCCACTCGCTCTCTAATTTTGTAATATCTTCGATTTCACCTATTGCCCATATGCAGCCGCCTCCTCCTGCACCGGTGAATCTTGCACCGCAATTATTCTCAACTGCCGAATCGACAAGCTTTTCACCCATTGAATCAAGAACTTCAGGTGTCATCTTTTTTCTTAAAGCCACTTCTCCGTTCATTGATTCGGCTGCATATTTAAAATCGCGCTTAGTTAAAGCATCAATAAATCTATGCGTATAAGCAATTATCTCTACCCAGCGTTCCCGGTATCCTCCTGAAAGAAACTGCCTTACCCACTTCCCGTTAATATCCTTTGACACATGCGGAATTCCGCAATAGGCCAATAAAAGATGTTTCTCAAAATTTTTAAAAAATTTTTTCCGGCAAACAGCTTTCTTTCTGAAACAAGGACCTTTAATTCCATCAAGCCAATACCATACGTTAACTCCTCCATAAGCGGCAGCCAGTTGATCCTGAAGACCGCAAGGCACGCCTGCGACACTTCCCTCAATAGCATGTGCAAGCATGGCTGTGTGCTTTCTTGACAAAAGGCTGCCCGCACCAATTTTTTCAAAAATCCTTGAAAACGCACCAACAAGAGCGACCGCCGCTGAAGAAGATCCCCCAAGGGCGCTTCTGGGTGGTGACGAAGATTCAATCTGAATATGGACGCCTTCAACCCCAAAATAGGCTGCAATTGCAAACATCAACCCAAGAGGATGATCAAAAGGAACTTTAGATAAAGGATATTCAACACTCTTAAAGCCTTTCGAAGATACCTTTACCATACCTTTATTATATGCGGAAAGGCAAACCCTCGTCCTTAAGTCCAATGCTATGTTAAATGTGCAAGGGGAAAAATGCCTGAGCGGATAATGAAAAGAACTGATATCCAGGGTTCCTCCCATGTCAATCCTGCATGGCGCAGATGCCTCAATATGCTCTGTTTCAAGTATATTTCTCAGATCATTATACATAATAAGTAACCGTTTACAGTTCACGGTTAACGGTTCACAGTTTTTTCAATGAACTATGCAACGACTCAAGCATTTCAACCGTGAACTGTAAACTGTTAACCGTAAACTGTAACTATAATAATTAGTTGCTTCTTATCTGCCTCAGGAATTTCAAGCTCCGGGGCTCCATCCCCAGATGATAAGGCACAAATGCCTCTAGAAATTTCAACCCTTCACTTAAAGCTGTTTTTGTAAATCGGATCCTTCCCGCCTTTTTTAAATCACCGCTTTCGACCCATAGTAACTGTTTTATCGTTCCCTTGGAAAGATATATTTTACCTGACTTGGGAGAAGAACATCTGTCACAAATAAAACAGCCTTTAACAATATCAAAAGCAATCTTACCTTTCTTGATCTCTTCTACCTCGACTCGGCAGTTGCCGCATCGAGTCAAATCAGGACAAAAACCAGATAGTTTCATAAATCTGATCTGAAAAATTATACTCAGGGCATCCCGGGATAAATAACCAAGATCTAATTCTCCAAGAACGTGCTGAAAAAGTTGATATATTTGAACCTGTTGTTTACCATCTTCCATCCACATATTAATCAATTCAGCCCAGTAGCTGGCATATGCGATTTTAACTATATCTGTTCTGATTTTTGAAAACGGCTGTTTTAATGCTGCTTCCTGTAAAACAGGCAATCCTTTGCCGCGACCGGAACTGCAAACTACTTCCAAAACAGAAAATAGTTCGAGGACTCCTGAAAATCTTTTAACACTCTTTTTTGCCGACTTTGCAATTGCTGAAATTTTTCCTTTATTTAACGTAAAAAAATTAATTATTAAATCATAGTCACCAAAATCAATACGACGGAGAACAATGGCGGGCGTAGAAAAACTTGACATTTATTAAATACCAAGGAGGGTTGTGGCTATCTGAAAATAGAAAAATACGCTGATAATGTCGACAGATGTTGTTACAAAAGGGCTGGAAGCTACGGCAGGATCTATATTTATTCTCGCAAAAGCCATCGGTACCATAGAGCCTATCAGAGCAGCAAGAGACATGGAACAGATGACGGCAAATCCAACGCTCAGCGCAAGTGCCACGGTATCATAACGAAATTGAGCCACCATACCAATAAGAAAACCATATATCACGCCCAGAATAAAACCGACGGATAGTTGCTTAAAAACTACAGACCAGATATCTCTTACATTGAGCTGCCCTGTTGCAAGACCACGTACAACAATAGAAGAAGACTGGGTGCCGACATTACCACCCATATTCATTATTACCGGTATAAATGCCGCAAGATAAGCAACCTTGCTCAAGCTGTCTTGAAAATGACAAATAATAAAAAATGCAATTATACCACCAACACAGCTTGCAAATAACCAGGGCAAACGACTCCTTGTGCTTTTAAAAACAGACTGGGTTTCGATAAATTCCTCACCTGCCCCAGCCATTTTCAATATATCCTTTGTGGCCTCCTCTCTGATAATATCAATAATATCATCGACGGTAACTATACCAACCAGCCTGTTTGTATCATCTACAACGGGAACAGCCAGGATATCATAACGGGCAACTATCTTGGCCACCTCCTCCTGATCCATTCCTGTCTCAACGGAAAAAACATCAGTTGTCATAAATTGTTTAAGGGGAGTTTCAGGATGGACTACGACCAACTGCCTTAATGAACTCACGCCTACAAGCCTGCCATGATCATCCACAACGTAAAGATAAAAAGGCATCTCAACATCCAGATGCTCTTTCTGCAGCGACTCGATTGCCTCTTTTGCGGTTGTGCCCTCCTTCAAGGCAATAAAATCCGGAACCATGATACCGCCGGCCGTATCATCACCATATCGCAGTAGGTCTTCAACCTCTTCAGACCCCTCTTTTTTCATCTTCTCGAGGATGGTATCAGACTTTTCCTTTGGCAGTCGTCCTATTATGTCGGCAACATCATCTGTGGGCATTTGTTCCAGGATCTCGACAAGTTCGTCCAAATCCATGCCCTCTATGAAGTTAGAAAAGATATCTTCATCAAGCTCACTGAAAAGGACACCCTTTTGCTGTGCGTCCTTTATCATATCAAAGAGCTTGCGCTGGTTAAGAAGCGATAAGGAACGGAACACAACAGACATGTCAGCCGCATGTGTCTTGTCTACAATCTTGCGGAGATGAGTTGTGGCATCTCTTCTCAACAATCTTTTGATGCTTTCAACAAGTATTTTATTGCGTTCACTCAGCATAATTTTTTCGCTATACTTTTACTGATCCCTGACCCCTGATCCTATAGACTTTCAGATAATTAATTTCACAAGGCCAGAAGGAGGAAGGCGTATTAGTTATACGTCGACGACTGATAACACAGTGAAATTATTTATCTGAAAGTCTATCCCTATTTTATAGTTTTTATATGAGACCTCTTCCGAAGTTCATCTATCCATGAAAGGAATTTCTTATCAACTATCTCTTTATAAAGTATATCCTCAATCTCAGTGGATGCCTCTTCAAGCGACTTCCCTGGAACATCAACAATTTCCTGAATATAGAATATCTGATACCCTTGATCAGTATCAAGCACCGCCGTAAACTCACCTGTCTTCATATCTTTTATTGCTTCTTGTATCTTGGGAGAGAGTTCTTTAAGTTCAAATAAACCTAATCCGCCTTCATCACTAACGTATGATGATTCAGAGTAAGTTCCGGCTGTTATATCAAAAGGTTTTCCCGCCTTCAATTCCGTTAAAACTATCTCCATTTTTTCTAATACCCCAAGTTTCTCCTTTTCAGAAGCAAAAGAAGGCACTTTCATAATTATGTTACTGAGACGATATTTTTCTATTTTGTTATACTTGTCACCGTGGCTTTTGTAGTAAGACTCTACATCCTCTTTTGTAATTACGATTTTGGATTTTATCTCAAAGTTAACCAGTTTAGCCCTGAGTATCTGATCCTTTATACGCTCCCGATACTCCTCCATGGTTAAACCTTCCACACCCAGCATCTCCCTGAGATCTTCATCAGTAAAAAAATTTGCTTCTTTTAAACGCTCTATTGCTTTATCTATCTCATCATCACTGACCGTAATTTTAGATTGCTTTATCTGCTGGTCGGTAAGTTTTTGATCAATCAGTTGATTAAGAGTTTCCTCCCGAATGTTGAATAGCATCCGGCGCTCCTCGTCAAGCGAATAACCAGACGCCATTATTCTTTCAGCATATGGGTTAAACGACTCGTCAAGTTCGGAAAGTAAAATTATATCATCGTTAACAACGGCAACAATTCGGTCAACAACTTCTGCGCTCTGCACATCAGCAGTCATGAAGAAACTAAGGGCACAAAAAATAACTTTACAAAATATTTGTCTAAAATTTTTACCTGTTACTTCAGTCATAGTTATTGATTTTCCCCCATCTCTTTCTGTTTATCTCAATAAGCAGAAATTTGAAAACTCAAAAGTAACTTGTTAACAACCAGAGGTGGCGGGTACTTAAATTTAAAACGACTGACTGTTTGAGCGTATTAGTGAGCATTAAGAAAAAAGAGGCACTTTTGTATATTTTTGTTAAAAGGATAAACTCAAGTCATAAAGCTCGATTTTTCTAAGTGATATTAATACTCTTTTTTCTTTATGCTCACTTATGCGCGAGTTTCAGACGTTCTTAAATTTAAGTGCCCGCTGCCTCTGGTTAATCTCATAATTGAGTTTTCAAATCTCTCAATAAGGTGTTCAGCCGTTAACATGTTGAGCTATTTCTTTCAAGATGTTTCTGGCCTGATCTAAAAGGCTTTTCATATCGCCTTTTGAAAGCCTGGCCTTAAAAACATGGTCTGGTGTAAGCTTAAAACGATCTTGCTTTGAAACTATCATGTCAAATATTCCAAAGGAATTTTTTTGGTGAGCTGGTGAAAAATAAAGTAAAAGATGCTGGCCTGCCAGGTCAAGCCTTTTTACTCCAGCTTTTATGGATAAAACCTTAAGCTTAATCTTTAAAATAAGATTGGCAGCCTCATTTGGCAAAACCCCAAATCGATCGATCAATTCCGCCTTAAAATCGGATAATTCTTTTAAATCCGTTAGCTTTGCCAGCTTTCTATAAACCGAAAGTCTCTGATCAATATCAGGGATAAAATTTTCAGGGATAAACGCAGAGAGAGTCATGTTAATCTCCGGCTCCAGGCTTTCTACAACCGTCTCCCCTTTCAGCTCAGACATTGAGTTCTCCATCAGCTTGAGAAACATGTCATATCCTACCGCGGCGATATGACCTGTCTGTGAAGCGCCAAGTATTGTACCCCCTCCCCTGATTTTCAAATCACTCATGGCTATTTGAAAGCCTGCTCCAAGTTCGCTATGTTCCATCAACACCTTAAGGCGTTTCCTGGCGTCTTTAGTCAATGTGCTTTCTTCCGGAATAAACAGATATGCATATGCCTGCTCATCAGCTCTTCCCACACGGCCGCGAAGCTGGTAAATCTGGGCCAGTCCAAATCTGTCGGCCCTGTTGATGAGTATTGAGTTGGCAGAAGGGATATCAATGCCGGACTCAATTATAGTTGTACACACCAGCATATCTATTTCTTTCTTCATAAACTTAAACATTTCTCTTTCAAGCTCATCTTCGCTTAAACGGCCATGTGCAACACCCAGCCTGACCTCAGGTACCAGCTTTTTTAAATGCTCTGCAATTAACCATATATTATGAATATTATTATGAACAAAAAATATCTGACCATCCCTTTTCAACTCCTTTCTTATAGCTTCCGCAATAATCACATCATCAAACTCCGAAATATAGGTTATAATGGAATGGCGATGTTCGGGCGGCGTTGCAATAATACTTATGTCACGTATCCCAAACAGGGACATTTGAAGGGTCCTGGGTATGGGAGTTGCTGTTAATGCTAAAACATCAACTGTTGCCCTTATTTTTTTCAACATTTCCTTTTGCTTAACACCAAAGCGCTGTTCTTCATCAATCACAAAAAGGCCCAAATCTTTAAAATCTACATCTTTCTGCAAAAGCCTGTGAGTTCCGATAACAATATCTATTTTGCCTGTTTTCAGATTCTTGATAATGTCGCGTTGCTCCCTTATAGTTCTAAACCTGTTCAGGCATGCCACATTAAAGGGATAATTCTTAACTCGTTCAGAAAAGGTCAAGAAATGCTGCTCTGCAAGAACTGTAGTTGGAACCAGTATAGCGACCTGTTTTCCATTATTTACAGCCATAAACGATGCGCGAAGCGCAACCTCTGTCTTGCCGTAACCTACATCACCACACACCAGTCTGTCCATTGGGCTGGGGAGCTTCATATCATGCAGCACGTCCTCTATTGCTCTAAGCTGGTCAACTGTCTCCTCATATGAAAAATCCGACTCAAAATCTCTGGAATAGCTGTCTATATGTTTATAAGCATAGCCTTTATTAAATTTACGTGCCGCATAGAGTTTAAGAAGTTCCCCTGCAATTTTCTCTACCGATTTCTTAACCCTCTTTTTAACTCGATCCCATGATTTCCCGCCCATTTTATCAAGAACCGGCTGCATTCCATCAACCCCAACGTATTTCTGCGCCATGTTCATACGTTCTACAGGAAGATAGAGTTTATCATCATCCCTATAATAAATAAGAAGAAAATCATTTGTTGCTCCGTCTATCTTCAACTTTACCAAATCATCGTATCTACCTATGCCGTGTTCTGTGTGAACAACAAAGTCTCCTTTTTTCAGATCTTCGAATAAAAGCTGTTCGGTTTGTATCGACCGTTTTGGCTTTACTTTTCTATGCTGCTTTCCAAATATTTCATCTTCCGTGATAATGGCCAGAGACAAGTCGGGCAATACAAAACCGGATGAAAGAGAGCCATGACATACATAAACACAATTCGTGCTGAGTTTAACATAATGAAAATCATCAACAAACTTAGCTTGAATACCATATGGCGAAAGGATGGATTTCAGTTTGCCGGCACGTGCCCTGTTGCTACAAACAATAACCGTGGTCTGACCGAAACGCTTCTTATCATTAATCCAGTCAGCTAAGGGCAAATACTGTTTCTCATCCCCACGACGGCACTTGAGCTGCTCGTTGATAGAAGTGTTGTTTATCACTGAAAAATTATACTGCGGAAAAGTCATCCCCCTGTCCCAGCTCTCGCTTAATACAGGAAGCATCTTTAATGCTAACGGCTTCTTTTGTAAAAGCATCTCTTTAACCTCTAACCATCTCAGGTAAAGAGAATCCGGCTCAACGCACAGCCTTCTTTCCATGCAGGCATTCTGGTAGTTTATTTTTGCCTGCTCTTGTGATTCAATGGCAATGTTTTCAAGATTTTTTGGCTCTATAAGAACAAAATTCGCATTATCGGGAAGATAATCAAAAAAAGTGTCAAGTTTTGGATAAATCAGCGGGATTAAGCCTTCAATCCCTGAAAAAAATCCCTCCTTCTTGATAATATCAACGATAGCTCTAATCTTGGTTACTGGCATATCAAGATCTGATGCGTGCTGTCTAATCCTGCCGATTATCTGAACTATGAACTCTTTTTTCAAAATCACTTCTCTGGCTGGAAGAATGACTGCTTCCTTGATAATTTTTATAGTTCTCTGGGTTGCTGCTGAAAAAAATCTCAATGAATCTACTGTATCTCCAAACAGCTCTATTCTGAGCGGATCAGGATAGAGCGGAGAAAATATATCAAGAATGCCTCCTCTTATACAAAAATCACCTGGTTCCTCCACAATCGCTGACCTGACATATCCGCCGGAAATCAATTTTTCGATCAAATGATCACGTTCTATATCTTCGCCAACCATAATAAGTTCAGCATAGTTGCAAATTTCCTGTTTAGGAATAAGCTTTTGTAAAAGAGCACTGACGGTAGTAACAATAATTAACGGCACCTCGTCATTAATAATCCGGTAAAGTGCGCTGATCCTTTTTGCTGCTGTTTCATTGTGGTAAGATAGTTTCTTAAAAGGTAATATATTGTAAGAAGGAAAGTGTATTACATGCAGCTCGGATTCATTTATAAAAAAGGACAGGTCATTTATAAACATTTCGCCTTGTTTTTGCGAGGGCACTATCACAATAAAAGGCGTTCTATGTTCCAAATACAACCTTGATACAAAAAATGCCGTATCAGATCCGGACAATCCAATACAATCTATTCCACAATCCCTGTGGAGAATTTGATTAATCAAGGATTTAAATGTAATATTTTCTTGATTTTGGCTCATAAAAAAAGTAGTCCTTTAACAGGTTTATAGACTTTCAGATAATTAATTTCACAAGGCCAGAAGGAGGAAGGCGTATTAGTTATACATCGACGACTGATAACACAGTGAAATTAATTATCTGAAAGTCTATAAATATGCCGGCGTAGCTCAGATGGTAGAGCAGCTGATTCGTAATCAGCAGGTCAGCGGTTCAATTCCGCTCGCCGGCTCCATTGAACTTTAGGGCTCGAAAAAAAATTAGCATAACTTTAAAACATAAAACCTGCAAGTGTCGAGTTCGCTCTTTGGGCTAACAAAAATAGTAAGCGTTCACGGAACGTTGAAATTGGAAATTTGGCCTTCATGCTTTTGTACTGTTTATGAACGTATTCAATTTTGGGCCGAGTTTTTCAACTATTGCTTTGTATTCTGTCGCGTTTGACTCAGATAAAACTTTTTTTCTGATGAGTTTTCGCAACCATGATTTGGTTTCTTCAAGTGAACCTTTTTGTTCCAGTTATCAAAGTCGTGCCAAGCCATATCTGATAACTCTTCCGCCGGTTTATAAACATCCAACTCGTAAACTCGTTTCATCTCTCCCTAATTTCTACTTTCCAATTTCAAGTTTCAAGCCGTGAACGGCTACTAAAAATTTAATTTTTTACTCCAAAGAATCTTGACATGCAGTTAATATCAGTATATTATTAAATAATTACAGGGTTTTTTGCGTTTTATAAATTTTTGAGCAAAACAAATCTCTAACTATTTTAAATTGTGCCATGAAGTGTATAGATGCTATTGAAGGTACGATAAAATATATTATATCCGAGTTTCATCAAATATATATTGAAGAAGGGCTTGATGATACTGAATATATAAGAAACATCAAGGCAATAATCGATGGGATTGACAAGTTCATCCAGAACAACAAAGAAATTATTAGTGAAGCCAAAATGCTTAAACAGGTTCTTTATTCTTTTTCAAAAGAATTATGGTTAGCAAATTTAGAAAAATCTTATACTGAAAATATTACATCCCATGATGAAGATAAGGGATACTACGACTATTATTTCGACTATATATACAATCATGGAGTTTATCCCCGATAGATTTTAATATATGAAGTTTTTTGAGGAGGTACCATGTCATTAACTAAAAACAATATTGTTGAAAACATTCACGGAATAGGTTTCACCAAGCAAAAATCAGTTGAAGTTATCGAATCCCTGTTGGAAATTATTAAAAGTACGCTTGAAAAAGGCAATGATGTTCTGATCTCTGGATTTGGAAAATTCTGTGTCAAAA
>JAJSZW010000135.1 GCA_030262895.1 Deltaproteobacteria bacterium
TTTTTTGGACCGATGTCTGTTATTCTGTCTGCCATCGGTTTGTCAGGATTGTAACCTGAAGATATAAATGCCATAGTATTTTCCCCCTATCTCTGATGGTATTTTCTAAATTCGTCGACATCTCGTGTCCATCCACCCGGAACTTCCTCTTCTTTCCAGAATACATACGGGTTAGAACGCGGTTCTTGAACATGCTGCGCCATTGCTTTAATGTTTGTTACTTCAAGCAGCTTCTGGAAACTTTGACGCCTGATTAATTCGCCAAGACGCTCGCGGTTCTTGCCTTCTTCCATCCACCATTCCCAGATTGGTTCAATTACATTCTCTTTGATCTCATCGTAAGGCTCTTCAATCTTGATAAAAGGAATAAGCATAGTGCCCATCTGTGCACCATCAAGAATCGGGGCTTTGGCGCCGGCACATATCGTTGCGCCTCTGTCATTGCCTATCCTGAGGGCTCTGGGCATTACATTAATACAGTGCATACATCTGGTACACTCTTTGGTGTTGATCTCGAGTTTTCCATTTTCATATCGCATGCAGTTTGTTGGACAAATATCAATAACTTCTTTCTGGATATCAAACGGACCCCAGTCGCGACCGGCATGAGCACCTGCGTTTGGAGGAATTTCACCGCCGACATATGCCTTTACCGCTTCAGGGTCAATACGGATATCATCGCGCCATGTGCCGATAAAGGACAAGTCTGAACGCGCAATAGATGCAACACAGCAGTTGGAGCATCCGTCAAATTTGAATTTAAACTTATAGGGAAAAGCAGGACGATGAAGCTCATCCTGATATTCTATGGTCATGTGATGGCACATCGCCTGTGTATCAAAGCAGGCATATTCACAGCGAGAAGTTCCAAGACAGCAGGAAGGAGTTCGCAGGTTTGAACCGGAACCGCCAAGGTCTGTGTCCATTTTGTGGGTAATGTCATAGAAGACTTCTTCCAACTGGGGTGTTGTTGTGCCGAGAAGAACGATATCACCGGTAGCGCCATGAAAGTTGGTCAAACCGCTTCCGCGCAGTTCCCAGATATCCATAAGATCTCCCAGGAATTTGGTTGTGTAGTATTTGCCTGAGGGCTGGTTCACGCGCATGGTATGGAAATGAGCAACGCCCGGGAACATCTCAGGCTGATCGCAGTATCTTCCAATAACGCCACCACCATAGCCAAATACACCGACTATTCCGCCGTGCTTCCAGTGAGTTCTTCCATGTTTATATGAAAGCTCAAGCACACCCAGAAGATCATCACAGACATCCTGAGGTATCTGGTAGTCTATACCATTTACATTTTTTGCCCTTGATTCGGCCTCTTGCTTTAAATCGGATACAAAGCTTGGCCACGGACCAGACTCAAGCTGGTCAAGCATAGGACTTTCGTGTTTCGCCATAGTCTTACCTCCATTTTATCTTTAGTAGTAATTTACTATCCTGACTAATAAATAATATCACTTTCCCATAAGGGACTATCAAGGTCACCTCCTCTCAATTCGACATGGTAAACTTTTTTATATCTTATTGATTTTATAAATTGATTCTTATGGTTATATATAGATAACCCATTTAAGTTCATGGATATATAACTAATCTTGTGCTTTGTCAACAAAAAAGGAAAGGAATGTAAGGGTATAGATTAGATAAGTTAACAGTTAGAAAAATATGTTGCGGTCTTTTTACACTTTAATATAGATGACAGGACACCGCCATTAACTATATTTATCGAAAAAAAAATTGAAAAAACGATGGTTCAAAAAAACATGAAAAACAAGAAACTGTCAGGCTTAAAGGAAAAAAGAGAACGACTGGTCTCCATAATAAATGGTTTCGACTCTCTGATAGTTGCATTTTCGGGTGGAGTTGACAGCGCCTTTTTACTTGCCGTTGCTCACAAATTGCTGAAAAAGAATGTGGTAGCGATATCAGCAACCTCACCTATACATCCATCACGGGAAATAGAATATTCAAAAAAATTTGCCGATAACCTTGGAATTAAGCACGTTCTACTTAAATCAAGGGAAATAAATCATTCCGGCTTTATGGCCAACAAAAAAGACAGATGCTACATATGCAAAAAACTTCTCTTTGAGGATATTTTAAAAATTGCCTCAGATATGGGCATTACCCCTGTCGCCCACGGTGCCAACTTAGATGACCTTGATGATTTCCGGCCCGGACTTTCGGCTGCAGAAGAAATGGGTGTTATTGCTCCATTGATTGACGCAGGACTTTCAAAAGATGATATCCGCTTGCTTTCAAAAGATATGAATTTATCCACATGGGATAAGCCTGCAATGGCATGCTTTGCCACCAGAATTCCCTATGGAACTCCCTTAACTCAAAAAGCACTGAGTATGATAGAACAAGCTGAAAATACCATAATAGATCTTGGCTTTAAGACTTGTCGTGTAAGATGCCACGGAAAAGTTGCAAGAATAGAGATTGACCCTGTTGATTTTGAAAAAATATTAAATGAAACGAATAGAAAAACAATCATTAATAAATTTAAAGAAACAGGATTTTCTCATATAGCTCTGGACATGGAAGGCTATGTCATGGGAAGCTTGAATAATTACTAACTTTTGGTAATTGCTGTAAAAACACTGTCCCAATCATTCAATTTGGATAGACTCAAGATAATTTCTTACACCGCCGACAGAAAGGTTAAATACTTTTGATCCGGATAGCATGATGTGTGCATTATCTTTACTTCCGCAAATTTTAGCAAATTTAGGACCAATTGATACCAGAGGATCAGGATTGTCAGGAATAAGATTTAACGTATCTAAATATGTATCTAATCGTTCTTTCAAAGTATTAAAGTAGTCAATCTCTTTACCCGCAGATGAAGATGAGAGTATTGAAATGTTCTGAGAAAAACTTTGAACAGCATTCCAAAATGATTTTGATAATTCTTTCTTTAGAGAACTTTCATCCAAAAAAAACGAAATACTCCATCCAACAGCTAAAATTTTTAATAATTGAATTTCATATTCCACTGAAACCCTGTTAATTTTTATATCCTCGGGCAAATTTTGCAAAATCAGCTTTATATCTGAACGATCAATTGCAAAGTCAAATAGATCTTCACTTGCTTTTTCAATACTAACTTTTTCTAAAGAAGATTCACTCATTATATTTTCCAGTACTATTTTTCTTCTTCAGGTTTTTCTCTTGAACCGTGTACGGCTTCTTCAATTGTGTAATAAATATTTTTGAATGTTTCATCGAAGCCGGTCGGAGAAAGCCTCCCGGCCTCTATAAATTTAACAACTATTTCCTTGGCTGATTTTAAAATCTGTTCATCAATAGAGCTCATTTTACATACCTTTTCGTAAAAGAGTTTTTTTCAATATTTAATCCGATAACAAAAAAACAGGTGGGTGTCAAGGAACTACCGAATTTCGCAAATCTGTATTTGAGATTGTTTTCTTGCTAACCGTTTGATTATTTTAAATATTTGTAAATTAGACGTTAAAATTGACTTGCAGGGCTCTTGCTTGCATTTTTTGATATATGTGATTATAATTAAAAATTATGAAAGAACATGATGAAAAAATGCCAAATCCAAGAGAAATTGAAAAAGAAATAAGTGAATTTCTGTCCAAGAAGTTTGGGGGCAGTGTTAAAATTGTATCTCCAATAGTTCTTCCCCAGGAAGTACCTCTGGAAAAGGCGGAAGCGCCCCAAAAAAAAGAGCGAGAAATTAATTTCGATCTAATACCCGAGGATCTTGTCTCTTATCTTGATCAATATATTGTTAAGCAGGATGATGCCAAAGCAATTCTTGCCACAAAAATCTGCACACACTTCAACCGGATAAAACACGTCAAGGCTTCACCTGAAAAAACCGATGAGATCGTAGGCGGCATAAAGAACAATATTCTTATGATCGGTCCCACAGGTGTCGGCAAGACATATATGATCAAGCTGATAGCTGATAAAATCGGTGTTCCTTTTGTAAAGGGCGATGCCACAAAATTCAGCGAGACAGGCTATGTGGGAGGAGATGTAGAAGATCTGATCCGTGACCTGGTCAGGGAAGCAAACGACAATATTGAACTCGCTCAGCATGGCATTATTTATATTGACGAACTCGATAAAATCGCGGCAAACAGGCAGATAATTGGCGCTGATGTTTCACGAACGGGCGTGCAGCGCGCCCTGCTTAAACCCATGGAAGAGACAGATGTTGATTTAAAGGTTCCGCATGACCCGATTTCAATGATTCAGGAAATTGAACGATTTCGTAAAACAGGTAAAAGAGAAAAACGTTCTGTAAGCACCAAAAACATCCTGTTTATCATGAGCGGGGCTTTTGGCGATATTTCGGAGATAATTAAAAAACGCATGAAAGATCAGGGTATCGGCTTTGGCGCAAAGATAATAAGTGCGCAGGAAGAAATTGATATTCTCAAGCATGTTAAGTCGGAAGATCTTATAGAATACGGATTTGAAACAGAATTTGTAGGACGTCTTCCTGTAAAAGCTGTTTTTGATAATTTGACTGAAAGCGACCTTTACGAAATTCTGAGGAATCCCAACAACCCTGTAATCCTTGGAAAAAAACTTGATTTCGCAGCATATGGTATTGATATAAAATTTGAATCCGAAGTGTTTTGTATTTTAGCAAAACATGCCTTTGAAGAAAATACAGGAGCAAGGGGCCTGGTAAGTGCAATTGAAAAAGCTCTGCTTTTGTTTGAAAAGAAACTGCCATCTACTAATATCAAAAAATTTCCTGTAAATATTTCTGTAATTGAAGAGCAGGAAGGATATCTGAAAAAACTTTTATCCATGTCCAATTCCAAGGAAATGGACGAAAACTTTGAAAGACTGGAACTTGAAGAAAAAAAATATGTTAATAAATATATAACTGAAAACAAAAAAAATTTGAGTGATAAGTACAATCTAACTCTTAGCCCATCCCGTATTGATATAGTTGCTTCTTATTACTGCAAAAATATAATGGACATCGGAAATGCAATAAAAAATATCAAGTCCTATTATGACGATATAAAAAAAATAGAACTATACTTTTTCAAAAATAATGATATTAACATTGTTCTGGAAAAAAATGCCATTGATTTCATTATTGAGCAATTGATTAATTTTGGCATTACACTCGATAATCTTTACAAAAAGCTTGCTGGTGAGTTTGAGAATGGCCTAAAACTTATTCGGGAAAAAACCGGCAAAAACCGTTTCTTTATTACAAAGGAAGCGCTGCTGGCCCCTGAATCTTTTATTAATCAGCTAATAAAAGATGAGTTGCAAAATGTAACTGCTCAACAAACACCGGACGAGCCCGATAGTGATAACATATCTATCAACCATATTAACTAGTGCCCGAACGAAAACTAGAAAATTTTTTCAAGTTCAAGGAAGACGCAAATTTTAACCGCAGGAATACATGGAGTATTTTGAGGATTAAAATTTAAGACTGCCGCAGAAATTGGGGAAATTAGCAGTTTTCGTTCAGGCACTAACTGAGAGAGATTAAAAAATGATTGGTATATCAAAACTTTACTGTGGAACGGTCGAGCCGTCGGATGCTCTCCGATATGGACGCAAGTCATCAGAATTACCTTCCCATCTGCTTCAGTTTTCCAAAGATAAACGGCCTGTTGTAGTGTGGAACATTACAAGACGTTGCAATTTAAAGTGTATTCACTGTTACGCTCAAGCAAAGGACCAATCTTTTGATAACGAACTTACCACCGAAGAGGGTAAAAACCTTATAGATGATCTCTCCCAGTACAAAGTGCCTGTGCTGTTACTTTCCGGCGGAGAACCTACGATACGAAAGGATCTCCCCGAACTTGCCGCATATGCCATTGAAAAAGGCATGCGGGCGGTAATATCAACAAATGGAACTTTGATAACACAGCAAATGGCTCGTGTATTAAAGGACATCGGCCTTTCCTATGTGGGCATAAGCCTTGATGGAATGGAAAAAATCCACGACCGTTTCAGAGGTGTTAAGGGCGCTTTCAGGTCAGCTTTAGAAGGTATTAAAAACTGCCAGGATGCAGGAATAAAAGTAGGTCTTCGCTTTACCATCAATAAGTTCAATGTCGCTGAAATCGAGAATATATTTAACCTTCTTGAAGATATGGATATCCCAAGGGCATGTTTTTATCACCTTGTCTATGCCGGCCGGGGGTCAAAACTCGTGGAAGAAGATTTAACTCACGATGAAACCAGAAAAGCAGTTGACCTGATAATGGATCTGACAAAAAAGCTCCATGATAAAGGAAAGCCAAAAGAAATATTAACTGTTGATAATCATGCTGACGGGCCATACATCTATCTAAGGTTGCTTAAAGAAGATCCGAAACGCGCGGCAGAAGTCCTTGAGCTTCTCAAAATGAATGAAGGAAACAATTCCGGCAGGGGCATTGGATGCATTAGCTGGGATGGAGAGGTTTACGCCGATCAGTTCTGGCGACATTACAGTTTCGGAAATGTACAGGAAAGACCATTTTCCGAAATATGGACAGACACCTCAGAACCTTTAATGAAAAAGCTTAAAGAGAAAAAAAAGTATGTAAAGGGTAGATGTGCTAAATGCCGATGGCTGGATGTTTGCGCAGGAAACTTCAGGGTGAGAGCCGAAGCAGTAACAGGCGATGTTTTTGCACCGGATCCGGCATGTTATCTTACAGATGAAGAGATAGCGTAAAAGGGAGCGAATTGATGTTATTCCCAGAATACAGGCCAAGACGTTTAAGACAAAATGAAGCCTTCCGGCGAATGATTCGTGAAACTACTCTTTCTACAGATGACTTGATTCTTCCCCTTTTTGCAATAGGCGGCAAAAAAGTTAAAAATCCCATCGAGTCCATGATCGGACACTATCAATTATCCATAGACAATCTTATTAAAACAGCCGGAGAAGCGTTTAATCTGGGCATACCTGCAGTTATGCTTTTTGGAATACCTGATAAGAAAGATCCTCTTGCAACCAGTGCTTATGCAAAGGATGGTATCGTTCAAAAGGCAACAACAGCTCTGAAAAAAAAGATACCGGATCTTGTTGTAATAACTGACGTATGTTTATGTCAGTACACGAATCATGGCCACTGTGGAATTGTGGAAGGGCAAATCATAGACAACGATGCCACTCTTGACCTTCTTGCCAGAACTGCTTTGTCACATGCAAAAGCAGGAGCAGATATGGTTGCGCCATCAGACATGATGGACGGCCGGGTAGCCGAAATCCGAAATATTCTGGATGAAAACGATTTCAGCAATGTTCCAATCATGTCATATGCGGCCAAGTACTGCTCAGCTTATTACGGCCCATTTCGCCATGCTGCGGATTCAGCCCCTAAATTCGGCGATCGAAGAACATATCAGATGGACCCTGCAAATTCTCTGGAAGCGATCAGGGAAGTTACAATGGATATAGAAGAAGGGGCAGACATAATTATGGTTAAACCCGCTCTCCCCTACCTTGACATTATCTGCCGCATCCGCGAAGAGATAGATCTTCCCGTTGCCGCATATAATGTCAGCGGCGAGTATGCAATGGTTAAAGCTGCCGAAAAAATGGGGTGGATAGACGGCAAAAAGGTTATGATGGAAACATTAACATCAATCAAGCGCGCCGGCGCCGACATGATTCTTACATATTTTGCTGTTGATGCCGCCAAAGAGTTAAAAGGTTAAAAACTATATGACGAACAACGATCATATGTCTCCGCCAAAATCTCATCCTCACGCCGAAAACAAAGGATCTACACTTCGACTTGTTGCATGGGAAACCACACGCAACTGCAATCTTTCATGCATACACTGCCGTGCCTCAGCTACAAAAGGTCCATACACCAATGAGCTTGATACAAAAACTTCTCTGCAACTTCTTGATCAGATAGCGGAAGTCGGGCAGCCCATAATCATACTTACAGGCGGAGAGCCTTTGCTAAGGCCCGACATTTTTGAAATAGCACATTACGGTACAGATAAGGGCCTGAGGATGGTTATGGCTCCAAACGGAACGCTTATAACAGAACAATCTGCCCAAAAAATGGCAGATGCGGGCATAAAAAGAATAAGTATAAGCCTGGATGGCGCCACAAAAGAAAGCCATGACAGTTTCAGGGGGGTTGACGGAGCCTTTGAAGGTGCGCTTCGAGGCATAAACCTGGCTAAAGATGCCGGAATAGAATTTCAAATAAACACAACAATAACAAAAGCAAACCTGGATCAGATCCCAACAATTCAGGAACTGGCTGTTAATCTTGGCGCAGTAGCCCACCATATTTTTCTTCTGGTACCGACAGGCCGCGGCAAATATATTCTGGACCAGGAAATATCATCAGAAGAATATGAACGTACTCTTAACTGGTTTTATGATCAAAGGGAAAAAACACCGCTGCAATTAAAAGCTACATGCGCTCCACATTACTACAGAATACTCAGGCAAAGAGCAAAAAAAGAAGGAAAATCAGTTAGTTTTAAAACGCATGGTCTTGATGCAGTAACCAGGGGATGTCTTGGAGGAACGGGATTTTGTTTTATCTCGCACATAGGTATTGTACAACCCTGCGGGTTTCTTCAAGTAAACTGCGGTGATGTTACAAAAACATCTTTTGCAGACATCTGGAATGGTTCGGAAACCTTTTTAGCCTTACGGGATTTTAACAGATTAAAAGGGAAATGCGGAAAATGTGAATTCAAAAAGGTTTGCGGTGGCTGCAGGGCAAGAGCTTATGAGGCGACCGGCGATTTTCTGGCAGAAGAACCTCTTTGCAGTTATCAGCCAAGTTAAAGGGAAGCCCCATGAAAATACACTCCTTAATGATTCCCAAGCCTATCACAATAACGGATAATGCCTCCATAAGCGAGGCTATCGAGCTGATGAAAATCAACTCAATCCGGCACCTGCCCGTGGTCTCAAAGAAAAACTTGCTCGCAGGCCTGGTTACGCTTGCAGATTTGAAACAAGGACTTATACCCTCAATGGTCGCAGGCGTCACGCTCTCGGACCTGATTATAAAAAATCCTATTACAGTTGATCCTGATGATGATATCGAAATTGCAGCCCAGCTCATATATAAGCACAAAATCGGCGGAATGCCGGTTGTAAAAAACGGCAAACTGGCAGGCATAATAACCGGAACGGATATCCTGAGAGCCTTTATTGAGATGATGGGAATGCTTACCGCGAGCTCGCGTATTGATGTAGTGATAGGAGAAAAACCCGGAGCATTCAAAAAAGCTCTGCAAATTATAAATGATAATGGAGGGGATATAATTAATGTGGGCATGACAGCCCAACTCGCAAACAAAAGAACATATTACTTCCGGCTCTCTGTCTGCAAAACCGATATTATAAAAAAAGCGCTTGAAAAGGAAGGGTTTGAAGTACTTGATGCAATGGACTAAAAGGCCGCCCGTTTTAAGCACAATTTACTAGCTAAATAGAAAAAAGTCTTCCTAAAGAAATTATCAGCTTCTCTGTTTGTTCTTCCTGATCTATTCCCGAAATTGTCTTTGTGGCAATTGAAAACCCGGATCCAGGCTCGGACGAAAATAACCTGGTTTG
>JAJSZW010000136.1 GCA_030262895.1 Deltaproteobacteria bacterium
GACCAGAGCCGCTCCAACGACAACTATTACCAGAAGACGTCCGAAAAACTTCTGCTGCCGGTGGGATGCGTCTTTGTTCAGGAAATGTTTATACAGATCGCGGGTCAACATACCGCTTGCTGTTGACATGTAAGCAGCGCCCGTGGACTGCATGGCGGCAAGTGCACAAACTGCCAGAAGCCCGGTGAGCCAGGGCACGTGATCTCCCATGAGGTGGATCAGCCACGGCACCAGACTTCCCTGCTTTCCATCCGCTAATGATGGGATAATGCCGGCATCCATCAGGGCATGTCCTCCCATCCCCTGGATTGCTGTAAAGACTATGAGGATAAATCCTATCCCGATAGAAGAAGCTATAACTTGCTGAAGTGGAAAGGGTTTTGGGTTTTTGTTGGCAAAAGCCCACATGGAAAAGGCAGGGGCTGACTGGATTCCCATGAGGGCAAACATATATGTCAGAATCATCACGCCGGTCCAGCCGCCGCCCACGGACTTGCTTGCCGCCGGCACCCACTGAATCACCCCTGGGATAGCGACATAATGACTGTAACCGTCAGGAGTAAGTTTAGTGTCGGCAAGCACGATTTTTGCGATTCCGGATGTAAGGCCGTCCCAGCCGCCGCAGAAAGCAAGGGTAATGATGCTCAGCGCGACAATTCCAACGGCCAGCAAGATACACTGGGCCGAATCCACATAGGCTACAGATCGCAGGCCGCCCAGGGCCACATAAATGGTCACCACCGAAGCTAACATGACCATGCCCACGTTGATAGAAAGCAAGCCGTCGGTCAAAACGTTAAACAGATAACCCGAAGCCCTCAGTTGCACCCCAAGGTATGGAACGCTGAAAAAGAGGGCGACAATGACGGTCAGAACGCGCATGGTATCGCTCTTGAAATATGTGGAAAACATCTCTCCTGGTGTAACAAAGCCGTATCTCTTTCCAAGGAGCCACTGGCGCTTTAGAAACAGGACACCGGTAAAAGGAATGGTGATGGCATAAAAAGAGGCATACGCATAAGGAAAACCGTCTCGCCAGACTAGGGCCGGGTGCCCTACGAATGTCCATCCACTAAAAGATGTGGCAGTGGCCGCCAGGACAAAGACCCAGACACTGATTTGTCGTCCGGCAATAAAATAATCCGATGCAGTCTTGGCGCGTAAGGCCCCTTTGATTCCCCATGTAATACAATAGACCCAGTATGCAAAAACAAAGATAATTAACCAGTAAATACTTGAACTCATGATTTCCTCCCTATTTTTATACCTCGAAAGGCCATAACTTGCGATTTTTCGCCGGCCATGAACATCAATAGCTGTGTTACTCAGGCAGATGGTAGGGGCACGATGCATCGTGCCCCTACTATTCCGCACCTTCGCGCCTTGCTCTTGACGCCCATTGCTCACCGAAAAAAACGCAATTTATAACCTTCCGAGGTATACGTGCAGATGTTAATCCTCAAGGGTTGACAGATCACCTTCCTTTAATCCTAATTCCTGCGCTTTCAACACGCGGCGCATGATTTTTCCACTCCTGGTCTTTGGAAGTTTGTCTTTAAAATCAATTCCCTTGATGACCACAATGGGTCCAAGCATTTTTCGAACATGGGCTTTCAGTTCGTTTACCAGGGCGTCTTCATCCTCTTCGACGCCTTCCTTTAAAATGACAAAGAGCTGTGCTACCTCTCCACGAACCTTGTCGGGCACACCGATACACGCAGCCTCGGCAACATGTTTATGGCTGACCAGGGCGCTTTCGACCTCTGCTGTGCCAATGCGGTGACCGGCAATCTTGAGAACGTCATCAGATCGGCCCTGGAACCAGAAATAACCGTCTTTGTCTTTGGTGGCAATGTCGCCGGCCAGATACACCCCCGGAATTTTTGACCAGTAAACATCTTTGTATTTCTCAGGATCCTTGTAAAGGGTCGTGAGCATGGCAGGCCACGGCTCTTTAACGATCACATGCCCTCCCTTGCCAGGTTCAACAGGTTCTCCATGGGCATCAACTACGTCCACATGAACACCGGGGAAAGGCTTGAAAGCCGAACCGGGCTTCAACACGTTGCATGGCGTTGGTGCTACCATAAACATGCCTGTCTCGGTTTGCCACCAGGTATCCATGACAGGACAGTTCTGGTTCCCCACGTTTTTATAATACCAGACCCACGCCTCAGGATTGATCGGTTCGCCCACCGTACCGAGAAGCCGGAGCGTGGACAAATTATGCTTTTTGAGACGCTGAGAACCAAACCTCATAAGCATCCTGATGGTGGTTGGCGCTGTGTAGAGAATATTGACCCCGTACTTTTCTATGATCTGCCACATCCGATCCGGCCCGGGAAACAGCGGATGCCCTTCGTACATGACCGTGGTGGTACCTAAAACAAGTGGAGCGTAAACAATGTAGCTATGCCCCGTAATCCAGCCCGGATCAGCAGCGCACCAGAAAATATCGGTCTCTTTTATGTCAAACACCCATTTCAATGACCGGTTCACTCCTACCATATATCCGCCATGGGAATGCACAACCCCCTTGGGCTTGCCGGTAGTTCCTGAGGTGTAGAGAATAAAAAGAGGGTCATTTGCGTCCATTTCAACAGTCTTAAATTCCTTGCTTACTCCCTCCATCAGGTCTTCGTACCAAACGTAACGCCCGTCACTCATATCGACCGGTATGTCAGCCCATTTTACCACAACTACTGTTTCCACAGAGGGACAATCAAGCATGGCGTCATCTACTACCTCTTTCAATTTAACAACCTTCCCGTTTCGATTAAAGCCATCTGCTGTGATGATAACTTTTGCCTCGGCATCATTGACCCTGTCCCTCAGAGCTATGGCGCTGAACCCGGCATAAACCACGCTATGGATGGCGCCTACCTTGGCGCAGGCAAGCATGGCAATGGCGATATGAGGTATGTTGGGGAGATAGATGGACACCCTGTCCCCCTTTGTGATTCCGAGAGAGGTAAGCGCGTTGGCGACCATATTGGAGGCCCGATACAGGTCATAATAGGTCATGCGCGAGCGTTGTCCCCCCTCGCTTTCAAATATCAGCGCCACCTTGTTCTTGCGGTGGGTCTTTACATGCCTGTCCAGGGCATTATAGGCTATGTTGGTCTTGGCATTGACAAACCATTTGAAAAACGGTGCCTCAGACCGGTCAAGCACCTTGTCCCACTTCCTGAACCAGTCCAATTCCATAGCCGCCTCTTCCCAAAACCCTTCGAGGTCTGTTTTTCCCTTTTTTACGGCGTTTTCATAGTCATTCGGGTCGATGTTAGCGTTGACTACCATTTCGGGCAGCGGCCGATAGATCCGTTTTTCATCCATCAAGGCCTCGGTGGTCTCTTTTTCTGATTGCTCTTTTTCTTTGTTCGATTCCTCAGCCAAAACTTCCATAGATGTTCTCCTTCCTTCTTTATGTTTTTTGTGATTTTTGAGGCAAATTCTTAATTTTTTATAACATAAAGTATAAAACATCAAGCATAAAGCTTTAGGCAATTTGTATGCCGGCACAGTTATGCCGATGGCGCGAGGGGGCGAGCGATGGTTATCAAGTTTCAAGCCGTAAACGCTTACAATTATTTTATGTTTCCTTTTCTGAAACACCTGCCTCCTCAAATGTTAAAACATCATTAAAAACCCGCAGAGCAGCCTCCACAATCTTCATTGCCAGCGCCCCGCCGGTACCTTCGCCAAGGCGCATACCCAAATCCAGAATTGGCTCAAGCTTAAGATGTTCCAGCATCGCTTGATGCCCGGGCTCTTCTGAGCGATGACCTGCAAAAAGATAATCAGTAACGTGCGGACAAAGAGTATGAGCAATCAATGCTCCTGCCGTTGAAATAAAGCCGTCAACCATAACAGGACGATTATGATACGCTCCGGCAAGCATACATCCGGCGATTCCGCCTATTTCAAAGCCCCCTATCTTCGACAGGATATCAAGTCCGTCTTTTCTGTCCGGCTGATTTACCTGAATTCCGGAATTGATAATATTTCGTTTCCTCATGAGCCCTTCCTCATCTATCCCTGTTCCCCTGCCGACCATATAGTCCAGACTCTTTTCTGTAATCACAGCTCCAATAGCAGCAGATGGAGTGGTATTACCTATACCCATATCGCCAGTGCCCAAAATATCTACACCTTTATTGAAAAACTCAGTAGCAAGATTAAATCCCGTTAAAATTGCCTTTTCAGCTTCCTGGCGTGTCATGGCAGGGCCTTTTGTGAAATTCGCTGTCCCTTTTGCAATTTTATGCACCAAAAGACGATCTCCTCCATCTATCGAACCTGGCTCTAACTCAGGAATAATGCCCATATCCACCACCCAGACCTCTGCACCCACATACCGGCAAATTGCATTTATTCCTGCCCCGCCTTTCAGGAAAGTCATAACCATAGCTCCGGTAACATCCTGTGGAAAGGCGCTCACCCCTTCATTAACTACCCCGTGATCTCCGGCCATAACCAGAACAGCCTTTTGATTTATAGACGGCTTAAGATTCTTATATATTCCGCATAACCGCTCAGAAATATCATGAAGCCTCCCCAGGGCTCTCGGCGGCATAACCAGTTGAGCAGTACGTTCCCTTGCCTTTATTATCCATTCCCTGTCAACAGGTACAATCCCATCCAGAATTTCATCAAGCTTAATTTCTTCTCTATCAATCAATTTTTACCCTCCATTTACTTTTTTATTAAAAACCATAAATTAAAATTCTCGGCCCTAAAATAAAAAAATCCTCAAGCAATAATCTGCTTGAGGATTTACCTTCTCCCCAAAAACACAGGCATATGGCAGGTCTTCTGACTCTCGGATCATCCTACTTGCCGCGCCTTCCCGCCCAAATTAATTGAACAGTGGCATTTTGCGGCGTTTGTCCCCGATTACAGCGGCGGGTCCGTATCGGATTTTGGCAATTACCGATTTAAACATTCGCTTAAACCTACCAGGTTCTGTTCCCGGCAGCACCACAATATCCAAATCCAGTTCCTCAGGTTGCAATCCGTACTTACCTTTTAAATGTTCTATCAATCTCTTCAGCGCTTGTCTTCCCAATCCCATATTGCGTAAATGATCCTGAATCCGAAAATAGGTGATCTTATTGTCATTCATCAGGGCAAAACCAAAGCTGAATTTTTTTTGTTGGGACTCATCCAGCGGATTTTTGACAATTAGATGAAAGCTGAAAAGATGGGTCACAACCGCTTTCCGATCATTTATGATTTTTCTTGCCAGCACTCGTTCATATTCGTTTAGAAAGGGTGCTAAGGCTTGGGCATGCTTTGTAGTGAATTCTTGAATGACTCCTTTCTTTTCGGAGATGATTTTTTTGGTCAGATCTTCTATGGATATATCTCCCAACTCTAAATCCAGGCGCTGCTGACAAAAGCTTTGAAACCGTGAGCCGAAAGTACAGGCGCTGATGGCCCAAGTCACCCGGAAAATACCGGCCCACGACCAGTGGCGAAATAAATTCATCCAACCTCTGTTGTCGGGATGATCGTAATTTGCCTCCAGGTTCAGATCCAGATAGACATTTTCCATTAACTGAACCATCTGGTTACACGCGTAAAAGCCCTTGCGAATCGCTTTGGAAGAGTCGGGAAGCCATAAGTTTCTGTCGGGCTTTTTAACAACACCTTCCAGCAAATCGTCCCATTCAGGAAACATCTGGGCATCCATAAATTCAATGTCGCTGTCGTTTTTTACCTGGTTGATAATGGCGTTCAGCCCTTGACCGTGTTTGGTAAAGTATCTTTCTACTGCTGGAGAGTGCGGATGCCAGAACTCTTTTAGTTTAATGAATTTTTCTTCCAGATGATCGTCGACAGCCTTGTGTGTAACGGGCTTAAACGCCTTTTTGCCAACCTGATATCCCAGCTCACGGTAGGCTTCAAACTGCTGTTCATCAAACCATTGGTCGGCAGTAGTTTGGTGAGGAAATTGTGGATGTTTAGTCTTGTACTCGTGTAAATGCGGCGGCTCATCTCCGGTTAAGGAAGATTTGCAATAAAGCAAATAACCCACTTCTTCGGCCATACCGTCTCTGACAGGATATTTGATAATACCGATCGCGCAGTAGTTGCGTGATAAACCAGTGTCCTTTCCCGGTTGGATATCGGAAATATCAATTTCTATTTCGATTCCAAAGTCGATCCGGGCCAACCTGATGATATACGACAGGGCTTGAAAACGCATTTCCGGATCGGCCTCGGCATCACCGACGATGATGTACTTGCACCTGCGGCGCAACAGCTCGTATACACCAATGTTGTCAAAATGGCCGCCATCCGACAGATTGATAAACTTCCCATCTTGTGAATAAAGGCCAATCCACTCCTTAATAACATCCAAGCTTCCGGCAGACTTTTTAACCAGCCACTGCCATTTCCTTGAAGGTTCTATGCCGGGATGCACTGCCCAGTAACCTAGACGGATATTTAAAAGGCCTAGCAACAAACGAAAGACAGGCAGATTGCTGTGAGCCATTCCAATATTAACGGCGGCGCCGGAGATCGCCATGGCACTGCCCAAGTCTAAATGATTGTCGTTTTTTTCATAGTCTTCAGTTATTCGATAGCCTGTTTTTTCCGAACCACACCAGTTGCGGCTGAAAATGAAGCTTTCACCGTCTCGCAATACACCCTCGCCGAAGTTTCCATTCTCATCAACCGAAGGCAGTTTTTTGGTCAAATTCAAATTGGTGTTGATGATATGATACGGCAATTTTTTTTTGAGCTTCGACATCTTAAGATCATCACGGTGTTTAATTTTTGCAAACGGCTTTAAGGATTCTTGTTGATTGTCATTGTGCTGAATCAGATAGGCGCGGCTTAAACGGTCTCGGTAGAAATTATGCAGGGATATTTTATTAATGTTGATCCATTTTTCAGAAATCACCCAAGTGACAAGGGTAATCACGATAAACGCAACATAATCCAAAGCTGGGAGGAAGAACTTTATGACTGTGCCTACCAAGAAAAGCAAAAACAATGGAACCAAGGCAAACAAAAATATAGAGGTTGCCAGTCTCATCCAGGGTTTTTTCTGCTTTTCGGCTGTATCTTGACCTTCGCTCAACAGCTTCGGCGCCAATAAAGACAAAAGCGAAACAAAACCGATTTCAGGCGGCAGATGCCAGTGGCCCCAATAGGCCACGGCCACACCAAATAAATTGACGAGCAACAGAGCAAGCGAAATGAATAAAATATTGCTTAAAAACCGGCTGAATTTGAATCGCCCCTCAAGCGACCCGGTAAATCTATGAATCGATAATAAATTGATAAGCAACATAAGCAAAAAAACGACCAGGGGAATTAGCCAAACCGCTCTCCACGCATTCACCAATGCAGATTTTTTCTCCTTAATTGCTTGTTGAAGGTTTTTTACCGTCTTTGCATGAGCGTCCACCGCGGACAGCGTCTCCAGCCGATCCTCATACGGTGTACGCGGCAGGTGAGCGGTGTTTTTCAGCACATACCTTTTCAAGCTTTCCCGGGCCGTTTCTCGGTCTTTCAAGTCCTTTTCAAATGCTGCCAGGTTAAAAAAACATTTGTCGATGTTGATGTTCTTCTTTATGAAATTGGGGGTTGACGGGATTTTAAAGAAAATACTCAACAGCAATCCTGCCATTAAGATATAAGGGATAATCAGGCAAAAATTCAGAGCTATGCCTCTTGCCACAACCATGGCTGGGCGAAGATACTTGCCGATGAAATTACCGGCAGCCGTCAAATAGTTGGAGTAGTATCGAAGATGTTCGACCGGCTTTTTTTCTTTGCCAAGCTTAAAACGATCCTCCTTATGGCAGTGGCCATCGGTTTTAGATTCTTTTTTACTTTTTTCTTCGTGCTGTATGGAAAAGGGGAAATTTTCATCATCCAAAAGATCTATTTTATTTTCCTTTTTTTCTTGTTTTTCAAAGTCGGAGTTGAGAAGAGTTGTCAGACTGCTGCCGATGTAGCCACCGCCGGAGACGGTTGAAAGATAATGCACGTTTTTTAAAATACCGTGACGACAAAGTGCCTGCAGAAATCCAAGGTTAAAAGTTGCGCTTCTGATGCCACCTCCTGACAGGGCCAGGCCCACCAGTTCGTGCTCGGTAGTCGGCACAGTTTTATCATCCTGCGTAGCGTTTTGTTTTCCTCTGGCCTCTCTGATTATCTCCAGCTCGTCCCGAAAAATTTTAAAATCACTATCCTTGAAGTGTTTGATATAGCCGCTGCAACTTTGTTCTCCTCCCATCTTTCACCTCCCATTGAGTCTGTATGGTAGCCATTTTTTCGTATCGATTCCTTATTTGGTAACCATTCACAGTTGTCGGTTCACAGTTCACAGTTCACAGTTTTTTGGCATCCTTCATAATTAGCCCAAAGTAGTTTACACTGCTGTTCCCACTCCCGGCTGAGTCATTTCTAATTGTTTTGCCAAATCCGTGCAGCTTATTCCCAACTCCCGAACAGCCCAATAGCATAACAGATCCTTGGCCTCAACTTGAACTTTGCGTCTGCCTTTTGGGTAGTCCCTACAAAACAGTGCGGGTCAACAATTTCAACAGGTTACATATCATGGCTTCTGGCAGCACATAGCGAAAAATCAGGTGTTTGCAAAGCAAGAGAGGGCGTTATTTTCAAACCTGCATTGCTTTGTAGGGACTACCGCATACCCTGTAAGCAATCTTCTCATCAGAGTTGATATTTTGCCACTGCTTCGGAATAAAAAATGTGCGTGGTTTGGGATAAAGGCCCAGGCATAACAGGCGGTTTGTGTTGCAGGCAAAAGATCTGATAAACGATCAATAAAATTATCTCTGTTGATCTCATCTGCGAAGTTATTTTTTATTTGTTGACGTACCGCAAGTACTCCCAGTGCCCTGTGATCTCATTGTTTTCAACATAGGGGTGATTTCATCGAGTAGGTCGGGGTGATTGTCCAGGAGTTTAAACAGGTTGGTGACCGATTGCAGTGGTTTGGCCTTGCCGCGTTCGTAGCGAGAAAATGCATTTCGCCCTCCCCCAGTGAGCTCTGCGGCTTGCTGCTGCGTCAGCTTAAGTTTTTTACGAATTCTTGCAAGTTCAGATGCTTCTCTTGCATCAATTTCCTTGGCAACTTGTTTGATGGCCTCGGCAAAACGAACACCTTCGCCCGCTTCGAATTCAACTTCCCCGCAATTGAAACAATGCCATCCCTTGACCTTGGAAATAACGGTATGGCGCCCTTTATAGGTGTATAGCACATCTCGGACAGTATGCACCATCTCTTTTTGTCCGCAATTCAAGCATTCACGCTTCATCTCATTTCTCCTTGAACTGGATCACAATCGACCCATCCTGGCGTAAAGTAACCTTGACGTAGGCTATTCCAGCAGGCGTTTCTGGATGGTAAACATCCTGCCAAATTTGGCTTGACGCATGGATTGTCATGCTTTTGTAAAAATCGGATCGACTCATGGAACAAACCACTTCGATTGCCTGAGCAATTTCAAGCCCCATTGCCTGGG
>JAJSZW010000137.1 GCA_030262895.1 Deltaproteobacteria bacterium
TTTATCCCGTTTTTTCTGTGATTCACGGTTTCGATCACAATAATCCGGGTTCTGTTTTCGATAATTCTGATAATATCCGGGATGCTGTTCAATCCACTGTTTATGGCAATCCCTTTGATCCTTTTTATAATCCGGACCAGATGCTATTTTGCTTTGTTTCCATTTGTTTTTTCTGATACGTTGGCAGGCTTTCCTGTTGCAGTAATTTTGGTTTTTTATACGAGGATTAGCAGGAACCATTCTTCCGCAATTGGCACATTTAATCATTGGCTTCATGGTATTTTTTACCATAAAGACAAAAATGTATATTTGGATTATTGCATAAGAATAAGATCTGAGAAAGATTAAGGTATGGGAGAAGGTAAAACTGGGCGGCTAATTGTTCTTGCAAATTGTCATACAATTTCTTTTGTATTCTGATGACAACTCAAGTATAAGAATCAAATTCAAAGAAAATATATTTTTGATATTTAAAGGGAAGTATATCCAAAACTCACAACATAACTAAACTGGCAACATAACGTCCCTATCCCGATGGGCATTTTGTGTTCCTCTATTGAATTCATTCTCGTGATAGCAAATCCGCAATATCTTTTGCCCAAGGTGCCAAGTCTTGATATATTTTTGCTATTTTTCCGTCATTTATCCTGAACATTAATGAAGGATCAACATCAGTCTTCGAGTTATCGTAAAAATAGGCTCGATCAACCAATGCTAATGCTTCGATGCACTTAGCGATTGACCGGTAATACCTGCTGATAATTTTTAAAATCGGAACATCATGTCCGCCTTCCATGACACGTAAGGCAACTCGCTGGGCATTAATTGATGGATCGTTAGTGCAAACGAAGAACAACCGAATGAAAAAGCCAGCTTCTTTGGCACGTTGGACAAACTCAAGCTTTTCCTGAGTTGAAAAAACTGTTTCAAGTGCCATGCTGCTCATATCTGCTAAACAGCTTTCACGCATTTCTTGGGCGTAATTGGCGGCTTTGAGTACAGATTTTGGCGAATTCCAGTCACCGAACTTTTGTTTCGCAATGAAGTCAGGATTGATGTAAACACAATCTTCCATCCACTCATGCCGCAAAAGTTTCTCAGTAATTGTTGTTTTTCCAGAGCCATTCGGACCGGCTACAACTATAAGTCTTGGTTTCTGTATCTTTTTCATGTCGACACAGAATTATTCTTACGGGATACCGCTTCTGAAATTACGGCCCGAAGTTTATTAATATGTCGTGCCATGGCTTCTCGTTTACGGCTACGAGCGTCTTCGCCAGCCTGTTTTATTAGCTGGAAAAGTTGTTCTTCTTCAGCCTCATGCTTTTTGTTATGCAGATTGATGCTGTTAACCATAATAGGATCTCCTGATAGTGCATGATTTGCCCAACGCCAAGGATGAGCAGACACAAAAGCCACCTAATACTTTGAATTTACTGAAAATCGGCTTGGCTTTTGTGGTCAGCTCAATCCTTTTGTTGTGTGCCGGGCAAGGCCCGGCTGCTAAATGGTGATATCTGAAACAATGACACATGTTTCAGATAAAGTCCAGACCCAGCCTGATGGAGGCGAAGGGTAGCCAATGGCAAGGGGATTGTCGCGAGGCAATTTCTGAAGGAGGCCGGAGGCAAAGGGTTATACTTCATACTGCACCTCATTTATACGGTTTGATAGTAGTTTAATTAAATGCTTGCTTCTTCCCTGTCGTTTTTCATCTCGAAGTTTATTGATAAGTTCCTGGCCGGGCCGTTGATAAAGCCTCTCATTTTTATCATTATATTTGTAGCTCTTAAGTATGTTGTTCTTCGCCCAATATTTCACGGTAGCCTTTGAAATTTTAAGACTATCTGAAATCTCACTTATCGTAAACAATTTCTGTTCTCTTAAACGCTCAAAGCGGCTTTTTATACCATATGTCCTGCGGATTCCGGCAACAATTCTTGCGGAAAATGATCTGCCTGTTCCAGACACGCTGTTTTTATCGTTTAGAACATCTGCAATTTCACCATCGGTATATTGATCGAGAAGTCGGTCGATTTGAGAAACAATACCCTTGCTTGTCTCACGAAGCTGCCACGCATTCATCGGGGCAGAAAGATTTATCGTTTTAGAAGTACCTCCTTTAAAACGGATATGCATGGTGATGCCTGAGTTTTTTACCAGGGTGACATCTTCTAATAAAAGCCTGACCATCCTTTTCTTTTCACGATCCTGTGTCTTAGGATCATGCCATAATCTGGGAAAATCCGTGGCAAGGGACATAATTCGGCCTCTCTCATCGGAATTTAGGATCATACGATCGGCCTCGCATTGCCGTTTATATTCATCCTGTGCCTCAGTTAAAACTCTGAGCTTTTTATTCCATTCCGCCTCGAGAGTGTCCGCTACAAGACGATTTTCCGGATCAACCTGCATATAGCGCCGCCGCGCCAGATCCGCCTCATATCGGGCTCGTTCTACCTGTTGTTTCCTGAGTCTATCGACTTCCTCCGCTCGTGATTTGAGTTCATCCTGAACACTTATAGCCACTTCGAGCGCCAGGGGGCTGACCGATTCTATAAGCAAGCTGCCGATTGCCTCGTCAACCGGTTCCCCGTTTATATGCTGACAGGTTGGTTTGCTATGTTCAATACCTTGCCTCTGGCACACGTAATCAGGAATTCTACGGCCATTTCTTGTATGATAACGGATTGTCATCCTTAATCCACAGACACCGCATATAACCAATCCCTGTAAAAGGGCAGGACCTCCCTGGGCGGACTCTTTTTCCGGTCGCATCCGTTTGCATGGGCATTTTCCCGAAGGCGCAGAAGATTTTCTTCGTGTCTTTCCCAGGAAATATAACCGGCATGCACATCCTTTAATATAGTATGCCATTGATCACGTGGAAACTTTTCATATTTTGTCGTTCCATCAGCAAGCTTTCGTGTTTTGGTTCGACCAAAGGAAAAGGCTCCTGCATATCGAGGACTATGGAGTATTTGCAATGTTCTGTGATGAACAAGATCACCCCATGTTCCCTTTGTTCGGACCTTTGCGTAGCTTCCGGGGAAACTTTATGCCGTTTTCACGAAAACACCTTACTGTTCCGGTGGCCGATCCTGTCCTTTGAAATGTATCAAAAAAGAGGTTGATGCTTTTTTGGATCTGCTTGTCAGGATCAAGGATAACCTTATTGGATGCATCATAAACAAGGCCAACGGGTAAAGGGGTTTTCAGTTCACCTCTTCGGGCTTTGGAAAATATTCCTCCCTGAAGTCTTGCTTTTAAAACATGCAGCTCAGCCTCACTCATGGTGCCTTTTAAGCCTAAAAGCAGGCGGTCGTTAAAATGGCCTGGATCATATAATCCATCCTCGTCGAGGATCAAAGACTTTGATAAGGCGCATATCTCAAGAAGCTTGTGCCAGTCTGAAGAGTTGCGAGCTAACCGGGAGACTTCCAGGCCAATTACAATCCCGGCATTCCCCATCCCAACTTCGGATACTAATTTCTTGAACCCTTCGCGACCTTCCGATGATGCGCCTGATTTGCCAAGATCGGAATCTATGACCACTATCTGTTCTATTGGCCATCCCAACGCAATAGCTCGATCTCGTAAGGCATATTGACGTTTGGTGCTCTCGGTGTTTTCGAATACCTGCCTTAATGTAGATTGTCTTATATAAAGATAGACATTTCGTTTTAAATGATCTGAAGTGATCTTTTGTGAATTTAGCATACAACTGCCACCTCCCTGCAGAAATTTAAAGTCATATTGGTTAATACATTTGCCACTTGTGCACATAAATCAACCGGTAAATCCTGATAGGCATATTCTTCCTTTTTGTCTTCAACTGTACGTGGCGGGCTACACTTCGTCCAGGCATTCAACCAGCCGATCATACCCTGCCGAAGGAATAGAACAAGCCCCTGGCTTTGTTTTCCAATTTCTGGAAAGGAATGCAAAACATCATTTCGTAAATCCTCATATCGTGCATTCAGGATGCTTTTGTCTATGTTACATCCCATTGGTTTTTTTCTTTTCTTTTTTTTTCCTTCGATCCAGTGCCCGCTCTATGCTCCTGGGGTGAACTTTTAAATCGAAACGTTTTTCCAACAGCAAGGCTATTTGGGAAGCATGAAGTGTGCTGTCTTTGGCGATAGCCTCCTCTACAAATTCCATAACATTATCTGAAAGTTTATGAGCCGATTTTGGCCCCCTTTGCCCAGGAATTAAGCCTGGCAAGCCTTTCCGGTTAAATGAATTTTGCGCTTCATAATACGATGGCCTTGAAAAGCCAAATGTCTTTGATGCCTGCATGACTGTCCAACTATCTTTTTGTACGCGGCGGATCATCTCGTATTTTACCTGTAGCAAATCTCGAGGGTCGAAAAAGTCGTATTGTTGAAACAATTCATCTTTTACCTGCTCAGGTCTCAGGTTTAAGACCCCATCTTCTTTGAGCTTTTGTGCTTTTGAATCATCATAACTACTCATTATATCCCCCTTCACAAAACAAATTATAGGCTAAAATAATATGTTAAGGTAATTATGCCGATACAATTTATTTGTCAAGGAAAATATACAGATAATATGTGAAGTATATTGAGGTAATGACGCACCTGTAAAGAAATACACATTGGCAAATATATACATAAACGGCATATTTAACTTTACACTATAGGCATAATTTCCTTTACACATGGTTGTCATCCGCATCTTCTTTTTTTTTCGAGATCTTCGATTAAATTGCACAGGCGAAGAAGATCTTCACTGCGAAAAAGAGAACGGCCGGCGGCTATCTTTACAAAAGGATCTTCCGTGGTAATGCTTGTCCATGAAACTGGAACAGATATTAGCCGTTGGTTAGAGTCATGAAAATATACCCGATACTCCCCCCAATTATGTCGACAAACAATCAAATCAAACTCTTGATTATATAAAGGATGGAAGGGATGGGTGATTTTGAATTTTGTGTCTTTGCGGTCTGTATCAGGTGTATTTGAAGACCTTCGCCAAAGCGTGGGTCGACGTACAGGTATGCCCCGTACCGAAAGTTAGAGGGCAGGCAGATGAGGCGGGGGAATCCGGGACGAGTCCGCAACACAGGACAAAGTCCTCTATCCATCATGGTGAACTCCGTATATCTGACGATCGTGCGCTGAAAGTAGCCGAGGTTCACCCCGGGAGGCCCACTGCATCTCGTTATGACATCTGTGTGAAATTACCGGAATAGGGAAGGCCGGTATACTAAATATTCCCGGCGCTGGTGGAAGATCGTATCCTGACCGCCAGCGAGCCAAACCCTTCGAGGAGAGGAAACCACGAATTAAGGGATACGACGACAGTTGAAATATCGAGTGAGCAAACCGAAAGGGGCGCTTATCGTGTAGTGGGAGTCAGCAGAGGGCGGTAAGCCAGGGAAACGAGCCGTGAACACCACGGAGGACTCACCCCGGTGAAGGCCCGAACGGTGCCACCTGTCGAATGGCAGGGGTAAATGAGAGTGGTCAGTAGGAAGGAGCTTCTAATGAGATCATTGGGCTACCAACTTAAGCCGGGATGCAGACACTGCCAAATATTATTTTTCACCCACCCCCGGAATGCTGGCCGTAACGATCTTGGCTGCCCCTTTGGCTGCCGGGAAGCTCACCGTATGGAAAAAGCAAAACAAAGAAGCCGTGATTATTATCGCAGCAAAGAGGGAAAGATAAAGAAAAAATATTTAAACGCCCGCCGCAATGGCCGCCAGCCTGAATTGAGTCCTAATGAAAAGCCCACTATCAGTGCTGAATTTGAAGTTGATAAAACAACTGTTTTTCACATTCAAATGGTAACGAGCCTGATCGAAGGGCGGTCTGTGACCATAAAGGAAATCATCCGCTTGATAGATAGGATTGTGAGACAACACAGCATCGACAAAAGGGGGAAAATCTTTTACGCTGCTGCATATCATTATAAAAGTCCACCATAGAGAGCATTATGGCCGAACAAGTAGAAATGTCCAGTTTTGATTTGCGTTATGAAGGTTACCGAATGAGATCTTCCGGTGCTGAGAAGGCCCTGCTGTTGTCGATTTTGGAGAAAGGCATCCGCGATCCTCTTCAGGGTATAGATACAAAGCAGTCGCGGATATTGCTCGATGGTTTCAAACGCTATCGATGCGCTAACAAGCTGGGGATCGGCATTGTGCCCTATTGTTCGTTGAGCAGTGATGAAGCGGTTGGCATTATAGAACTGATTCGCATGTCCAATGCAAACAGTCTCAGTATCCTGGAGCAGGCCAAATTAATTGATGAACTGAAAAGCGTTCACCACATGTCGGTTTCTGAGATCGCACGGCTCGTTGACAAAAGCAAAGGATGGGTGGGCATGCGGGTTGGTATTATCAAACAGATGAGTCCATTAGTAATGAGCAAGGTATTTAGCGGCCAATTTCCTGTTTATGCCTACATGTATACCCTTCGTCCGTTCATACGTATGAACGGCATCAATAAAAAGGAGATTGACGAATTTATCGGAACGGTTGCTGGTAAAAATTTGAGCATCCGTGACATAGAGCTTTTGGCCCATGGTTATTTCAAAGGAAGCGATGAACTGCGAAGCCAAATCAAAGGTGGCAACATTTCATGGGTACTGAACCGGTTGAAAGAGACATCTGCAAATGCAGGCGATTGCACCGAACTGGAAAGACAAATGCTCAGGGAACTTGAGATCACGCAAAAATACATGCAAAGGGTCACCTGCAAAAGCCAGGATAAAAGATTTAAAACGAACTGTTTTTTTGCCCAGGCCAACCTTTTATCAGGCGGCATTTTGAGACAATTGGACGCTTTTACCCAAGCGATACGGCAATTTTATGATCGAACCGGACAAACGTAAGGCGATTTATCTTCTCCACAAAGAGGGCATGGGTGTACGAGAAATTTCTCGCCACATGAGCATCAGTACCAATACGGTCGATACCATTATTGGCCAGGCCGGTGAACTGCCGCAAACAACCCGAAAGGATAAGATTGAGATCGACACGGAACTGGTCAGCAGTATTTACCAACAATGCGACGGCCGGGTTCAGCGGACACACGAGATACTGAGCGAACAGCACGGCATCCGCATCGGCTATTCCACCTTGGCCCGAATGCTCCGAGAACTTGGTTTTGGGAAAAGTCAGAAAAAGCGTTGTCATAGAGTACCTGATGAGCCTGGGGTAGAGATGCAGCATGATACGTCCCCATATCGTGTCAAATTTGCAGATAAACCGGCTCTGGTTCAAGGCAGCATTGTATATTTTCGTTACTCAAAGGTCCGGTATTTGAAATTTTACCGTTCATTTGATCGGTTCAAGATGAAATGTTTTTTACATGAAGCGTTAGTCTTTTGGGATTACGCTGCAGATGTTTGCATCATTGATAATACCAATTTGGCCCGGCATCATGGAACCGGTAGCAGGGCCGTAATAGCGCCGGAGATGGAACAATTTGCAAAGCAATACGGGTTCAAGTTTGTTTGCCATGAAATAGGGCACGCAAACCGGAAAGCGGGCAATGAAAGGAGTTTTTACACCGTTGAAACAAATTTTTTTCCAGGTCGTAAATTTGCCAGTCTTGAGGATATGAATCGCCAGGCCCTTGAGTGGGCAACGGTTCGAATGGCCAACAGGCCTACGGGAAAAACGCGTTTGATCCCGGCGCAAGCGTTTAAATATGAAAAGCCGTATCTTAAAAAGATGTCCGGCTATGTTCCCGCTCCCTATCTTGTCCATAAAAGAGGCACCGACCAGTACGGGTATGCATCATTTGACGGCAATTTTTATTGGATACCGGGGACAAAGCGCCACGATGTAAAAGTTCTGCAATATGCCGAGCATTTGATGATCTATCGGAATCGCAAGCTTCTGGGTCGCTACCCATTGCCCTCCGATGGCGTTAAAAATGAGCAGATCCCTCCCGAAGGGCAGTCAAAACCGCCGTATATGCCGAGGTATCGCAAAAAGCCCACGGCCAAAGAGGAAAACATACTGCGCACAGCGGCCGAGGAGATCAGCAATTACCTGGATTTTGCCGTCAAAAGCGGCGGTAAACAGAAACACCGGTTCATCCGCAGGCTATATGGATTGTACCGAAAAATCGATCTTGAGGTGTTTATCAAAGCGGTCAACCGGGCATTGAAGTATCGTATTACCGATATAAAAACCGTTGAACGGATTGCTATGCTGCAATTGACAGCCGGTAATTTTAAATTGCCTGTGCCGCAGATCGACCAGCAGTTGGAAAACAGAGCATCCTATATCGAGGGGTGTTTTGCTGATGAAGTCGATTTGACCGTCTATGACAACATCACAGAGGATGACAATGGATAAAGAACTGAAGCAAATGCTCAAGTATATCCGGCTTGGCGGCTTGCTTGCAAACTGGGATCCGTATCTTTCAGCCGCCCAAAAGGGCAATTATTCTCACGCTCGGCTGCTAAAGTATGTCGTTGAAAAAGAGTATCAAATCAAAAAGGAAAATTCCAGAAAGATGCGACTGGCCCGGGCCAAGATCCCGGAAAAATTTGTTATCGAGACATTCCCTTTTACCCGGCAGCCGAAGCTGAATAAAAAGAAAATCGTGAACTTGCATGACGGCTTTGATTACATATCAAAATGCCGGAATGTGATCTGGATCGGTCCGACAGGCACCGGTAAGACAGGGCTTGCAACCGCTTTTCTCACCTATGCCATCGATCAGGGATATAACGGCCGGTTTATCGCATTTGCCGAGCTTGTCGAACAGCTTTACCAGTCGGTAGCTGATCACACGGAAGCCAAGGTAATCAAAACATTTGCCGCCTCGGATTGCCTGTTAATCGACGAGTTAGGCTATGTGGAAGTAGAGCCGGTGCAGGTAGGTCTGTTTTTTACCCTGATGAACAAAAGGCATAAGAAAAAGACTACGCTGATCACCTCAAACCTTGGATTTTCTCAATGGTCGTCTTTTTTGAAAAACGACCATCTGACTGCAGCGCTGATCGATCGATTGACGGAAAACAGTCACGTGATCAACATAAAAAACTGCGTCAGTTTAAGACCCAAACTCGATCCGGTAATTTGACATGACCAATCTGTGCTTTTCCAGCCAGCAACTTTATGCCTTGCGTAATGATATTAACGTTCAGATGCTGATCGAAAAAACGCTGAGTATCCCGTGCCGAATGACCGAGGGATGCTTTCGTTTTCTTTGTCCCTTGTGCAACGAGTTTGATACCGCGGTAAACCCAAAGACCAATCTGGCCAGATGTTTTCGTTGTGAGAAAAATTTTAACACGATCGACCTGGTGATGCTGATCAGACAGGCCGACTTTGTTCAAAGCGTAAGGTTCCTGCAGTCAATTCATCAAAAAGATTCCGTCTGCCAAGATCGTGGCGACCTTAAGACGATATCCGGGAGCAACCCCCAGGATGGTTCCCGGATGAAACGCAAAACACCATCAGGAAAATCAGACAGCGGCCCGTGGCACATCGGA
>JAJSZW010000138.1 GCA_030262895.1 Deltaproteobacteria bacterium
CGCTTTGGTAGAGTGCTGCTAAATCAAAATTTAATAGTTATTATTGAAGTCTGTGGTAGCCCTGGCTGTCCCTGACTTCCACCGTTGTGCCTAAAAAAAGGAGATTAATAATGAGCGAGCTAATAATTTCAAATCCGAAGATAATGATGGGCAGAGAAAAGGGGTCAGAAAAGGGGTCAAGTCTGCCTTTGACCCTTATTAATTTTGGGGCAGAGAAAAGGGGTCAAGTCTGCCTTTGACCCTTATTAATTTTGAGCAAGGGTCAACCGTAGACCGCATTTCTCTTGAGACTTCTGAACTCACGAGGCGTTAACTATTTAATGGTTGGCGGATATGCCGTTGGTTATCATGGTTATCCGCGAGCAACAGACACCAATTCTCTTGACACCAATTCCCTCCGCGCATAAAAAATATTTCCAGTCCTGAGTCCTGTATCAATATGACATTTTTGTTTGTCATTTTGGCACGGATATGGCATTTTGAATCAAATCTTAAATAATAGGGGGTAAGATGCCGGTTACAGAGAAAAGATTTCAAACCAGAATGCCATATCATGTACATGATAAACTTGTGCAAGCTTCTGAGCTTTTAGGGGCAACGTTGAATCAATTCATAATTCAGTCCGCTCTTGAAAAAGCTCAGTCAATACTTGAACAAGAGCGAGTGTTAAAACTCACTCAAAAGGATGCCGAGATTTTTTTTGAAGCAATTGAGAATCCTCCTCAGCCAAACGAAGAGTTAGTTAAAGCAGCCATAGCATATAAGCGGGAGTTCCTTGATGATTAACTTTATTGAGCTGAACCGCACTCATAACCGTGATAATTTTGACTGTGGAATTGAGGAATTAAATTATTTCTTAAAGAATCTTGCAAGACAAAATCTTAAAAAGGGACTATCCCGAACTTTTGTAGCAGTAGATAAAAATATTCCTGAAGAAGTATTGGGATTTTATACTTTATCCTTATTTGAGTTATCACCTGAAAAGTTTCCCAAAAAATATGCTAAGAAGTACAAGGGAAAAATTCCTGCTGTAAAACTTGCCAGATTAGCAACGGCAAAGGGCAAGCAGAATCAAGGATTGGGCAGGCATATGCTTATTAATGCTATAATGCGAGTTGTTTCTATTTCAGAACACGCAGGAGTAATAGGCTTTTTTGTGAATGCAAAAAATAAAGCTGTAAAAAGGTACTATCAAAAATTTGGTTTTATTTCTTTACCTGATCATCCCTTAGAATTATTTTTACCATTTGCTACTCTTCAAGAAATGTACGAGATTGCAATTTCGGGGAATATGAGTAATGCAAAAAATAACAAGCGGATGATGACCGACTGAAAAGGGAGACAACGCCAAAATCGCCGTAAAAATTATAGACGACAAGGGCATTGAGGTGGACAGGAGGACGTTGTTGACTAAGGGGACTTGTTGGAACAGTTATTACTACGATGGAACAAGAGGCATACGTTAAAGTTGACATTTTGGAAAACGAGATAGAAGCACAGCTTCTCGACTCTATCTTAAACGAACGAAATATTCCTCATCATATACAATCTTACCACGACACGGCCTACGACGGCCTGTTTCAGGTTCAGAAAGGATGGGGGGTGTTAGTTGCGCCCGAGTTATGGTCAGAAGAGATAAGCATAATCCTGTCCGAAATAAGACAATCGGCTGAACAAAGTGAATAATGATGCCACCCATTAAAGGTCAGGTTTTAATATTCTATTTCCTTCATGACTACGCTACTGATTCGTATTATATTCCAAATTAGTTAAACTATATCGGAGGATAATAACTAAAATGGAAAAAATCAAGCGAATCCTGAATATCGATTTTCCGCCGCTGCAGTCTGCGTTTCTGTGGGAAGACAAAATCATTGGGGTTGACGGCTAAAGTGTTGCGCAACGGGGAAATATGGAGGACCATTGGCCATTCCCTATGCTTTATTAGAAATCGAAATTACTTCTATTTTTTCGATCGACTTTACCCACCGGTCTGCCATAAGGTCGTTAGAAATTAACAGAATGAACTTACCTCCGCTATCAATGGATTGCCCATTAATTCGATCAGCAATTATGATCTGATCACCAGAAGGGCTCAGGAAGACTTCGCAACAGGACAAAAGAGAACGATAGCCATCCGGTGCAGAGACTATAAATACAGTGTTCAAATCGGGCTTTATGCCGGCATCTTCAAGAATCTGTTTTAATGAGGCTCCGCTGACTTGCAATATGCCATGATATCCTTTTCCTGCTCCGATTTTTTTGATCCTCATATTTTTTCTGGGATATTGTGAAATATCGCTGAGAGATAAAGGTTTACATTGGCATTCCACATATTGTGTTCGCTGATTCCAACCTTAAAATCTCCTTCAAAGGTATTTTCTGGTTTAATCGACACGATATTTACAACACCTCCCATTGTATTAGGGCCATAGAGTACAGAGCTGATACCTTTAGTTATGGTAATTTTTGAGATATTGCCTGTAGGAAGCTTTCCTGTGTCAACATATCCGTCATTAGGAATTGAAATCGGTATCCCATCATAAAAAACAGAAATATACCTCGCCGTTCACGGCTTGAAGCTTGAAATTGGAAAGTAGAAATTAGGGAGAGATTAAAATAGAAATTGGAAATTGGAAAGAACAGTACAAAAGCATGAAGGCCAAATTTCCAATTTCTATTTTCTAATTTCAACGTTCCATGAACGCTTACTATTTATCTTTATGCAGGATTTTGGGAAGCGTTGGCAAAGATTTGAACAGTGAATCCTGAACTTTGAACCTGAGTAGTTACTGTTAATTTTGATAATTAATAGTCAGTATAATATCATAATAAAATATATTGACGTATAATAACTAAAAAATATATCTAAAAACAATTATGATTCTGGATCATTTTTTAGCAGCTTAGGTTTTATTTTAACCGGAGACAAACAATTATGAAAAAACTGCTTTCAACAAAAGAAGCTGCCCAATTTCTGGCTGTAAACGAGAAGATGATATATTCTCTTGTTGCAGAAAAAGGACTGCCCGCAACAAAGATTACCGGCAAATGGCTTTTCCCGAGGCACCTTGTAGAGCAATGGATTGAGACAAACACCATAAATTATCCGGAATCTACAACCCAGCTTCCTCCTTACGAAGGGCTTCTAATTATAACAGGAAGCAACGATCTTCTACTTGGAAGAACAATTTCTCTTTTTAATACGATGCATTCGAATCATATCGCTGTATTCGGAAATCTGGGTAGTATGGGTGGGTTGAAGGCTTTGCGACAGAATAAATGTCACATGGCATCAAGTCATCTGCTTCAGGATAATGAGGAAGAATACAATTTTGAGTTTGCTAATCAAGAGCTTGAAAAGATGCCGGCCGTAGTTAATTTTTGCCGTAGAGAACAGGGCATAATTATACAAAAGGGGAATCCAAAAAATATTAATAAAATTTCAGATTTGGCACAAAAGGGTATCAGGATTGTTAACCGTTCCGTCACCACAGGTACAAGGCTTTTGTTTGACAGGGAGCTTAATAAGGGAGGGATAGATGGGAAAAAGATTAACGGTTATCATAATGAATTGCCCAGTCACTTGGATATCGGGCTTGAGATTCTTTCGGGAAGAGCTGATGCCGGCCCTGGGATACGTGCTGTAGCTTCTCTTTTTGAACTTGATTTTATTCCAATCCGCTGGGAGAGGTATGATCTTATGATTTCAAAGGATCGCTTTTTTGACAAAGGTGTCCAGCTTTTTCTTGGATTACTTGTTGAGGATTCCTTCAGGAAACTCGCCGCAACTTATTCGGGATATGACCTTAAACTTTCAGGCAAGGTGGTTTATCCAAAAAACAACTAGCTTTTATCGTTTAATAGGGAAAAAATGAAGAGAAGAAATTTAATTTTAAAAGTAATACTGCCCGTGATAGCAATTTTATTGATTTATGGGGTTGCTCTAGGAGAAGATAAAATTATTAAAATGGCTACAACCACAAGTACTCAGGCATCAGGCCTGCTTGATATACTTCTTCCTGAATTAGAAAAGGACACTGGAATCCGTGTAAAGGTATTTGCTAAAGGTACGGGTGCAGCTATTCGGGACGGGATAGATGGCAATGTGGATGTGATTTTTGTCCATGCAAAGGAAAGAGAAGAAAAATTTGTAAAAGAGGGCTACGGCACAAAGCGATATGCAGTAATGCATAATGATTTTGTAATACTGGGGCCTTTGGATGACCCGGCCCACATTCAAGGCCAAAGTGACGCAGCCGCTGCATTGGCCGGAATAGCCAAAGCCGAAGCTCTGTTTATATCCCGCGGTGATGACAGCGGTACTCATACCAAGGAGCAGGCTCTTTGGAAAATATCAGGAATTCCTTTAGAAGTGAGAAAGACCGAGATATTAAAAAAAGGGAAGAAAACAGAAATTTGTTTTACATTTCCTGAAAACTCTATGGCCTGGTATATTTCAATAGGCCAGGGAATGGGCAAGATAATAATTTTTGCCGATGAGAAACAAGCTTATACTTTGTCTGATAGAGGTACATATATAAAATATAAATACGGCAGGAAAGAAAGTATTGATTTGGAGATCATGTGTGAGGGCGATTCTTTTTTAAATAATCCCTATGGCGTGATTCCTGTTAATCCTGCCAGGCATCCGCATGTGAAACATGAACTGGCTGAAAAGTTTGCAGGCTGGCTTATCTCACCTAAAGCGCAGTCCCTAATAGCAAATTACAGGCTTATGGGAAATCAGCTTTTTTATCCATGGAACTTCTAACTGACAGCTTTATATCTGCAATTCTTCTTATTTTCTCATTAGACCCTGAAGTGCTTTCAATTGTATGGGTATCTCTTAAGGTGAGCGGTATTTCCACTTTTTTCGCAAGCCTGATGGGCGTACCCCTGGGTTTTTTAATAGCTTACGGATCTTTTAAAGGTAAGCGAATTCTTATAATATGCCTGAATACAATGCTTGCCCTTCCCACTGTGGTTATAGGTCTTTTTGTATATTCATTTATATCAAGAAGAAGTATTCTTGGTTCTTTAGATCTGCTTTACACTCAGAAAGCCATAGTTATCGGCCAGATCATACTAATCCTGCCCATAGTAGCAACCCTGACAATAGCCGCTATAAGCAGGATTGATGAAAGATACCGTAAAACCGCCATGACTTTAGGCGCTAATCGCCGGCAGACAGCCTGTGTAATATTCAGAGAGGCCAGGTTTGGGATAGTTGCTGCAGTGATAGCCGCATTTGGCAGGGTTATCGCTGAAGTGGGTATAAGTATGATGCTTGGAGGAAATGCGAAAGGTTTCACACGCACTATGACTACTGCTATGGCATTGGAATACGATAAGGGAGAATTCATCCTGGCTGTAGCTCTGGGTATTATATTACTGGTATTAAGCTTTGGTATTAATCTCATTTTTAATTTTTTCCAGGGGAGAACCAGAGCCTGATGCTTTATGTATTATCAAAGATAACCAGGAAATACGGTTCAAGGACAGTCCTGGATATTCCTTTAATGGAAATTGAACAAGGAAAAATTTACGCTTTGCTTGGCCCAAACGGTGCCGGCAAAACAACTCTTTTGAATATTCTCGGTTTTCTTGAGGCTCCTGCCACCGGAGATATCTTTTACCATTCAACTCCGGTAAGTTTTTTCGAGTCTTACCTGCAAAACTTGCGCAGGGAAGTAGTTATGATAGATCAGCACCCCATTTTATTTACAGGCACGGTTTATAAAAATGTGGAATTTGGCTTAAAAATCAGGGGCATTCCTAAAAAAAAGAGGGGAATTATTATTGAAGAAACTCTTGATCTTGTTGGAATGAGTGATTTTGTCCAGGCTCAGGCGCACCGGCTTTCAGGCGGTGAGACTCAGCGGGTAGCACTTGCCCGAGCGCTGGCTGTTTCTCCTGAAGTGCTTTTGTGTGACGAGCCCACTTCGAATTTAGATGTAGAAAATCAGGCTGCTGTTATAAATACTCTAAAGCAGATAAATGAACAAAGAAAAATAACCATAATGTTTACAACACACTACATGTATCAGGTCTCTTCATTAGCCCACCACACTTTTTTTCTTGACCACGGCAAACTTGCCACCACTTAGGCAGAGCATTTTATAAAAGAAGAGGTCTATTTTGACTCTTAATGGGAATACTCAAGGGGCAAACGTAGACCCCCCTATACCCGTTTAAATATCTATTTTTAAAATCATACCTTGAAAAACATATTTTATCAATGGTTTCGAATATTTTATATAATTGTTATTGCACCATAAAAAATAACCTGTAAAATTACGTTAAGCAGTATTCTCTCTCATTGATTTGAATATATATGAATTCCGTTTGTGATAATTGATGAACTCGACCTCTCCTTTCCAGTAAACTCAAACAGCTTTGGTATTAATCCGCTTAAGTCGATTTAACGATCAAATTAGCTAATAGATCACGAATCCATCAAAACTGATTATTTTCGAATCAATATACTGTATAGCCTAATTAATTTAATAGTATAGGAATTTCCATTTTGGGGCCAATTTTATTAATAGGTTAGAGACTATCAATCTGCAATAATGGTTCATAGCTCTTAGCTGGTAAGCTTAACAGCTTAACAGCTAAATAGCTTAATAGCTTAATAGCTCGCCCGAAGGGCGCTAATTTAATTTTATGGAGGTATAATAAAATGAATGATGTGGAATTATTAGAAGCAAAATGCAAAACTGATGTGGAATCTTTTTCAAAATACAGAAGGCAATTACCTGTTGTTACGGAAAAAATCATCGAAAGCTGCTATGATAAAGATGGTTATACACATATTGACAATGAACCCATACCTTCAAAAGAGTCTGTTATTGAAATAATAAACAAATTGAAGGAGATTATATTCCCAGGATATTTTAGCAGTGGAAAACTTGATCAAGTAAATTTGAATTATATCCTTGGACAATCTGTTTCTGTTTTATTTGACCGACTTTCACAACAGATTGCCCTCAGCTTGAGGCACGATTGTTTTAGATACAACCAGCCTTGCATTGAGTGTGTTGAACAGGGGCACAGAATTTCTATTGCTGTCCTTGAAGCGATTCCTGAAATTCGGAAAATACTGTCAAATGATATCAGAGCAGTTTATGGTGGTGATCCTGCCGCAAGAAGTATTGATGAAATAATTTTCAGTTATCCTGGGGTATTTGCAATTGCTGTGTACAGGATAGCACATAAATTATTTGAATTTGATGTTCCCCTTCTGCCCAGAATCATGACGGAATATGCTCACAATTTAACCGGGATAGATATTCATCCTGGGGCTGAAATAGGTGAAAGTTTTGGCATTGATCATGGTACAGGCATTGTTATTGGTGAAACAACGGTTATTGGGGAAAACGTGCGTATTTACCAGGGAGTAACGCTCGGAGCTCTTTCTCTGCCAAAGGATGCAGTGGATAAGTTAAGAGGGAAGAAACGGCACCCGACAATAGAAGATGAAGTAATAATTTATTCAGGTGCCACTATCTTGGGAGGAGATACAGTTATAGGCGCGCGTTCAGTTATAGGCGGAAATGTTTGGATAACAAAATCAGTTCCACCGGATACAACAGTTATTATGGAGATGCCCCGGTTGGTTTACAAATAATTATAATTTGGAGGAAGCTATGAAAATTTTATCATCGATAATCAATACGATAGGCTCAACCCCTTTGGTAAGGCTGAAGAAATTAGTTGAAGGCCTTGAAGCCGAGATGCTGGCCAAGCTTGAGTTTTTTAACCCGCTTGGCAGTGTTAAGGACAGGATAGGATTGTCAATGATCAAAGCAGCAGAAGATCGTGGATTGATTAATCCTCAAACACTAATTGTAGAACCAACAAGCGGCAACACAGGCATAGCCCTTGCTTTTATTTGCGCGTTTAAAGGCTATCGCCTTTGCCTTACCATGCCTGATACAATGAGCATTGAAAGGAGAAAGCTTCTTAAACACCTTGGAGCTGACTTATTGCTGACACCCGGGAAGAAAGGCATGAAAGGTGCGATTGAAATGGCTGAAGATATTTTATCCTCAGAGAAAAACACATTCATGCCGAATCAGTTTAAAAATCCGGCAAATCCAAAGGTCCACAGAGAAACAACTGCTGAAGAAATCTGGCAGGCTACTGAAGGCAAAGTCGATATATTGGTTTCAGGTGTCGGTACAGGGGGAACCATTACAGGTGTTACTCAGACAATAAAAATGCGAAAATCCACTTTTAAGGCTGTTGCAGTTGAACCTGCTGACTCGCCGGTTTTATCTGGCGGAACAGCAGGCCCTCATAAAATACAGGGAATTGGCGCCGGGTTTATTCCTGATGTGCTGGATCGATCAATAATTGATGAGGTTATTACTGTAACAAATAGGGATGCATTTGAAACATCTCGCAAGCTGGCAAAAAAAGAAGGAATCCTTTGCGGAATATCATCTGGAGCTGCTGTGTGGGCAGCAATTAAGATTGCCAAACGTGAAGAGTCGGGAGGAAAAATAATTGTTGTAATTTTACCGAGCACCGGAGAACGATATTTGAGCACCGAATTGTTTGTATAATATTCATACGGTGGCAACTTGGGGATGTCATGTTGCATTGCACATCGTGATGTCCCTCTTTCCCATCCTTAGGCCAAGCCCTTAATACTATCCTGAAACTATGTAATTTACTTCTCAATTTCACATATCTTCTATGAATCAGCATAGCCATCTTTGTTATACAATTAATGCAACTATTTAATATCTAAGGAGTTACTTCAATAATAATATCAATGGCATGTTTTTTGCTTAAAAAGGCATATGTCCTGTAGGTTTAGAATGGAAGGTCATCTGTATTAACACATAAGGGAGTGCTCATGAAACATGAAAGAGGAAAACACTTGAACAGCGCTTTCGATGCGATTTGTTATGGCATATCTGTGCTTGACAGCGATTTAAACATACTTCTGACTAACAAAACAGTTGAAAAATGGCACTCCCATGCCCTCCCTGTCATAGGCAGAAAATGTTACGAAGCCTACCATGGAAAAAGTAAATGTTGTGAGTTTTGCCCTGCGGAAAGATCTTTCAAGAACCATAGTGTTCAGCACGAAATCGTGCCCGTGGTTGAGGTGAATGGAGCGGAGGGATGGCGGGAGGTCAGCGCTTTTCCTGTTTTTGATCAAAACGCAGACCTGAAAGGTGTCGTTGTATGTGTTCGAGAGATTAAAGTCCGAAAAGAGGTAGAAGATCTGCGAAAGGAGTACTGCGAGTTAGAAAAACGTCTTCATGAACGAACAATAGAACTTTCAAAAACCAAAAAAGAACTACAGGAGGCAATATCCGGTCTCAGGAAGGCTGAGAAATCCCAAAAGA
>JAJSZW010000139.1 GCA_030262895.1 Deltaproteobacteria bacterium
CTATGCCGTTTCAATGCTAACGGCTAAACGCTAATGGCTAAACGCACAGCTCGAAATTATTCGGCTCTTAATGCTTCAACAGGATTTAAGCTTGCTGCGCGGCGGGCCGGCATTACGCCGGCCAAAAGACCGATAATGGCGGCAAGTACTTCAGCTATAACGACATAGAACCAGGATGTGTGTGTGGGAAGTGCCGGCACAAACAAACCAAGAATCCAGGCTCCTCCTGCACCTACCATAAGTCCTGCTAAGCCGCCAATGCTTGCCAGTACCACTGCCTCGCCAATAAAAAGGGCAAGTATTTGCATGCGGCCAGCTCCTATTGCTCTTAATAAACCGATCTCAGCAGTACGTTCATTGACAGCAATGGTCATTATTGTAAGGATGCCGACACCACCTACTAAAAGAGATATGCCGCCTAAGGCGGCCACAGCTAAAGTCAGTATTTCAAGCACAGAACCAAGCACTTCGAGCATCTGTTCCTGGGTTGTGATGGTAAAATCCTGCTTGCCATGACGGGCAATGAGAAGGTCGGTAGCGTATTTAGCGACCTCATCAGCGTCACCTCCCTCAGCATAAAGCAAATCTATTTCCATAAGGCTTTCACGGTTAAACATAGAAAGCGCTTTGGCGGCAGGGATATAAACCGCATCATCGAGATCAAAGCCCAGCATCTGCCCCTTGGACTCCATAGAGCCTGCAACCCTGAACCGTTCACCTCCAATGCGGATTCGCTGGCCCAGCGGATTGTCCATCCCAAACATTTCTTCCCGGAGTTTACTGCCTAAAACAGCAAAGGAACGTGCTGCAACAGGATCATCGTCGGGCAGGAATTGTCCTGAAGCAACCTTTATCTGCCAGACTTCCGGGGCATTGGCTCCTACTCCGAAAACAGTGGTTCTTCGGATGCGCTTACCGGCTTCCACCTGTGCGTTGCCCTGCACAACCGGCACAACAGCAATAACCTGTGGAATCCTTTTTAGGGCTTCTGCATCATTCATGCTCAGAGGACGGACATTGCTTATCACCGCACCTGACATGCCGGTAGTTGTAGATTTTCCAGGTGTAATTCCGATAAGATTTGTACCAAACTGGGTAAATTCTGAAAGGACAAACCTGTGTATGCCTTCTCCAAGAGATGTGAGAAGAACCACCGACGCAATGCCGACAGCGATTCCCAGGGCGGTAAGAAAACTTCTTAAACGCTGTGATATGAGTGACTTCAAGGCAAGTTTAATGAAATCGTTAGTGAGCATGCATTTATACCTTCTAACCTAAATTGAGCGATTTTTTACTTGATCTGCGCCGATCTCTTGCGCATAAAGGCTTCGCAAAAATTCTCGACATATCCACGGGTATGCCTGCGGTTTTTTGCAAATCCTTATGCATCAAGATCTCAGCACATATCTTCGCAAAAAATAGCTCAACTTAGGTTTAAAACCACTATCTTCTGGATAAAGCCTGCACCGGGTCAAGTTTCGCCGCCCTTTGTGCAGGAAAAACGCCAAAAACCAATCCTGTCAATAGTGAAATTCCCACAGCAGTTGCCAGTGCCCAGAAAGGTATCACTATGGGAAAATTTGGCAATATTCTTGTCAATAACAAGACGCCACCAAAGGCAACAACTAGTCCTAAAAAAGCACCGGTTATAGATAGTATTATAGCTTCAGCCAGAAACAGATGCATGATCTGACGTCTTGTTGCGCCAATCGCCTTTATCAGTCCGATTTCGGTTGTGCGCTGGGAAACAGCGATCAGCATCACGTTCATAATTAGTATGCCCGCCACTGCCAGACTGATTGCTGCAATCCCTGCCACGGTGAGGGTAAGAGTATTTAAGATCCGGTCAAAGGTTGACAGAATCGCATCCTGGGTAATTATGGTTATATCGTCTTCTCCATCGTGTCTTTCACGAATGGTTTTTAAAATTGCTTCCCTGGCTCTTGGAATAGCCTCGCGACTGCTCGCCTGAACAAGAACCCTGAAAAGTGATGCGGTGTTAAACAGAGATTGAGCCGATGCAACCGGTATAATAACGACATCGCTCATATCGAACCCAAGCGACTGGCCTTTTTTTGCCAGAACTCCGGTTACCCTGAAGCGACGGTCACCAATTCGTACCCATTCACCAAGCGGAGACTGATTTGCAAATAATTCTTTTTTTACTTTATTGCCTAACACACATAAAGCTTCTCCGCGTCTATGGTCACCAGATGGCAGGAATCTGCCAAGGCTCATAGACAAATGCCGAACTTCATAGAGCTCAGAGGTTGAGCCAACTATTATTACCTCTCTTTCAAGCTGCTTCCATGAAACCGGCGCAGAGCCCACACTAATTGGGGATATAAGACGGATTGCGGAGCTTCGCTTCAACGCAATAGCATCATCCAAAGTCAGATCACGCGGTGTCTCTCCTAACAGCGGAGGGGGGCCGCCTGTTGTCTCTGAACGACCCGGCAATACTATTAGAAGATTTGTGCCTAATGAGGAGAACTGGCTGGTTACATACTGTCTCGCGCCTTCACCAAGGGAGGTTAATACTACAACAGAGGCTACACCTATAGCCATAGCTATTAGTATCAGGAAAGTTCGAAATTTATAGCCGGTTGAGGCACGAATGCTAAAATTTAGTATATCCTCTGCCCTCATAATTTTTACATATAACCTGGGTTGAGCGGTTCATCGTTCACGGTTCCCGGTTGAAGATTTCTAACTGGATGTTCACAAAAGGATGACGCATCAATTGGAACGAATATTATGTTTCACCCAATGTGTGAATGAGACTAATCTGAGCATTGTGTTATAAAATGAAGAATATCAGTATATTATAACCTTTGAACCTTGAACCCAGAACCTTGAACCGATCACTTTAGGTGTCATCTAAAATCTTGCCATCTACCATACTTATTTTTCTGACAGCTCTGTTTCCTATATCAGGATCATGGGTAACCAAAATAAGTATAATACCCTTTTTGTTAAGTTTTTCTAAAATTTCAATTACCTCTTTACCTGATGCTCGGTCCAGATTTCCGGTGGGTTCGTCCGCAAGAACAACCTGAGGTTCCATGATTGTGGCGCGCGCTATAGCTACGCGCTGGCGTTGCCCGCCAGAGAGCTGGTCTGGTCTGTGTTTGGCACGGTCTGTCAACCTGAAGTCCTCAAGAGCTGACTTAACACGATCTTTACGTTTCTCTGGTTTCATCCCGGCGAGTATCAGAGGCAACTCAATGTTTTCGGAGGCTGTTAAGCGAGGTACAAGATGGAAGAACTGGAACACAAAACCGATCTTGTGACGTCGTACCAGAGCCTGTTGTTCATCACTTAGATCAGTTGTATTAACATCATCGAGTATATAAAAGCCTTTATTCGGCCTGTCCAGCAGACCTATAATATTCAGTAAAGTTGATTTACCAGAGCCTGAAGGCCCCATGATAGATATATATTCGCCCTGACTTATCTTCAGGCTCACGTTATTCAAGGCATAGACATTCTCATTGCCGACCTGAAACACACGTTCAATAGAATCCAGACGAATCATTTCTCTCCATTATTTATAATCGCTTTTGCCCCGTCTTTTATCCCCTCGCGATCCAAAGTAGTAATCACCAGCTCGCCAGCTTTAAGACCCGTTATTACTTCGGTATAGTCCCAATTTGAAATTCCGGCCTTTATCATTCTTTCTTCTATCTTTTTGGAGTCGGGATGATAAACAAAAACCCTTTTGTTGTCCAATACAGCATAAGTCGGTATGCGCAATGTATCTTTATGGACATCCAGGATTACCTCAATATCGGCGCTATAACCGGCAAGCAGGTGTTTAATATCCTTCTGATTTATGAATCTAACCTCAACATCAACAGTTCTGGCCTGTTTTTCCAGATCCAGCACATAGGCAGCAATACGACGCACTTTACCTTCAAAGCTTCGGTTGCCAAAAGCATCCATACTTACCCTTACAGGCATTCCCAGGGCTATTTCCGGAGCATCAACTTCATCTATAGGCGCTACCACATAAAAACAGCTATTGTCTATCAAAACTACGGCAGGGGGAGTAGCAATACCGGGCGGTGAAGGAGTAACATACTCATTCAGCTCTCCGGTAATCTCGGCAATTACTCCATCAAAGGGTGCTATAAGGCGCGTGCGTTCGAGATTAGCCTTTACAACTCCAACCCTGGACAGGCTCATTTTGGCAGATGCAACCGCTGCCTCACATTCGGCTTTGCGGACCTTAGCATCAGTTACCGCTCTGTCAGTTTTTTCCTCAGATACAGCACCTGTTTTTAGTAATTTTACCAGCCGGTCAGCCTCACGCCGGGCTATCTCAGCCTGCAAACAGGTGGCTTTAGCTCGTGCCTTTGCTGCTTCAGCTTCACTTTTACTAAGAGCCACTTCGGCTACCAAATCTTTATTCCACAGATCTATCAAGAGCTGCCCCGCTTTTACCTTATCTCCTTCTTTTATATCTAAAACGGCAATCTGGCCGCCCAAGCTAGGGGAAAGATTAGCTCGACGGCAGCCTTTTACTGTTCCAGCGCGAGTATTGGCTACTACCTTTTCTACTAAACCGCGCTCTACCGGTTTAACCACAACTTTGACAGGCTTAGGTCGAGTATAGAACCATATAAAAATACCAATTGCCGCAATAAGCAAGATCGCGATAATCCAGCGAAAAAAAGTTTGTCGGGTCATGGAGTTATCCCCTTCAAAAAGCGCGGTTTATAGCCGTGCAAAGTATAGGCAACTCCAACTCATAAGGTATCGGGCTGCACTATTGTTTAATATTTTTCTCAGGCTTGATAATAATTGTTGCTGCCTTTTCGTTATCCAGATATTTTTTGGCAATGGCTGACATATCATCTGCTGTAATTGAGGAATAATCTTTCATTATTGTCCGGCTCCAGTCAAGCTTTTGGGGATGATTTAGAGAGCCTGAAAGAACGGTATTAAGCCAGTATCTATTTTTCCGCAACAGATCTTTTATGCTGGTTATTGTTGGATCAAGGGCTCGCCTGAATTCATCTTCCGGAATTTCTTTTTCAACCAGATCTGAAGCAATTTGCTTTATTTCTTTTATAATCAAATCTGAATCATCAGGATCAACATGGATGAATGCCTGAAAAACTCCATAGCCGGGATAGGCTCTGCCTGGCTGGTTATAGGCTGTGGAGGAGTAGGCTGCTCCGAGCTTTTCGCGTATCGTCTCGTAAAGTCTGTTTGAAAAAATATTTGCCAGCACGGAAAGGCGGCGGGTTCTACTGATATCCCAGATATCTTCTGTTGGATATGCAACTATTACCAGGCCTTTTTGAATTTTTGTGGGTACGATTATCTCAAATAATTGGGCAGCGGGGAATTTGGGCGAACTTGATATTTTATTTTTTTGAAGACCGGATCTTGAGGGCAGGGCGCCAAGATATTTAGCTGCGATTTCAATTAGAGAATCCATATCAAAATCGCCCACTACTGAAACCTCAAGTTTATCTTGTTTTAATGGAGTATGGATCCATGACCTGACTTGTTCAAGAGTCAAATTCTTAAATAGACCATAAGAAGGAAGACCGAAACGGCTGTCTCCTCCCGCCAGAAACCGTTTGCCTGAAAGAACCATTGCGCCGTCAATTGAGCTGGAAAGTTTGTGGTATTGTTGCTTGAAGCGTTCCATGGTTAGAGAATACGCTTCCTGCCTGTAAGCCGGATCAACAACATGAGCATATATGAGCTGAAAGAGTAGAGGGATTTCTTCTGACACAGTTGTGCCTCTGAAGAAAAAACAATCTTCATCAAAGCCGAAACCGACATTTGTATTTTTACCGGCCATTGCTCTTTTTAGTTCATCTTTTTTAAGGGAACCTAAGCCGCTTTCATTAATCACTTTTTTACTCAGTGCAGCAAGCCCCGCCATATTAGCCGGTTCAGCGGATCTGCCGGAACCAAAGGAAAGATTAACAAGCACTTCATCAGCTTCAAAATCAGTTTGTTTTAAGCTGAGTCGAACACCATTATCAAAATCAATCTGAACAATACCAAGGTCAGGTATTTCTGTTCTGTTAATAATTTTGCCTTTTTTCTCAGGTTCGGCAAGATAAGGAAAAACAGCGGGTTTTATTTCAGAAGGCCTTGATACTTTAACTTTGCTGCTTCTATCAAATACTTCATATATCATATTTTCAGGGGTGTTGTTTTTTGCTGTAATTTCCGCATTTCCGGTCACCATTATGAGCCTGTGGTCAGATGACCAGGCATTTTTAAATGCATCATGGACGTTCTTTAAGGTAATGGAATTTATAATAGGAACAAGAAGAGTTTTTTTCTGTTCAGGAGATATGGTAACTCTTTCATTGTTAAGGTCATTAATTATCCTGCGGGTCAGCATTCTGCTGTTTCGGGTGGGCATTTTTTTTACAGCTTTGTCCAGCATTGACAAAAAATCTTTTTTTACTATTTCAAGCTCTGATTTTACAAATCCGTATTTTAAAGATTTTCTTAAGGTTTTTTCCAGGAGTGAAAGCGATTTTTCCCAGTTTTCCGGACTGGTTTCTGCAGAGATTTCAGAAAATTCTACCTGATAGAAGCTGATTCCTGCGCTGACAGAAGCTGAAGTAAATGGAGAGGTAGTTTTGCTGACAATTTTATCAAGCCTGTTCTGGACTATCTGGTTTGCAATATTTTTTACAAGCTGCTTTTTTTGAAAAGCAACAGAATCGGGCTGTATGGTTTTCTTATTTATAACTTCTATTGTTACTGTTGTTTTTCCTGTTTCCTTTTCAAAATGATAGAATGTTTTGATTCCCTTATGTTTTATCTGACCGATATCAGGACGTGGTTGTATTGATGCTTTTGCATATAATGATGAGAAATTTTCTTCAATGAGCTTTGTCGCCTGCTTTTGATCAAAATCGCCTGCCATAACCAGAATCATATTACCAGGCCTGTACCATGTATCATAATAATCTTTTAAAAGATTATGGTCGGCATTTTTAATAACCTCCTCTTCGCCTATTGGAAATCTTTTAGATATTCTTGTTTCAGGCAATAAGAACTTCATGACTGAAATAAATGTTCTATATGATGCTGAATCGCGGGTTCGTTTTTCAGCCAGAATTACCTTCCGTTCTCTGTCAATTTCAGATTGCAGAAGAAGGGCGCCTTCTGCAAAGTCTTTCATTACGACAAGTCCCTTTTTCAGGCTTTTCTTATTGCCCTCCGGCAACAGCATATCATACACAGTTTCATAAAATCCTGTATGAGCATTTGCATCGTGTCCAAACTGCATGCCTATGGACTGAAAGTATTTTACAAGTTCTCCTGGTTTAAAATGTGTTGAACCGCAAAAAAGCATGTGTTCAAGAAAGTGCGATATGCCCTGTTGCTTGTCGGTTTCATGAATTGAGCCTGTTTGCACATTCAAATGCAAGCTCACCCTGTCCTTTGGATTGGCATTTTTCATTAATACATATCTGAAGCCGTTGGGCAGTTTGCCGAATAATAAGGCAGGGTCAGGCAGAAGATCGCTATTTTTATGAGGCCAATCAGGATGTGAACTGATATTGGAATCAGCGGTATTCGCGATTACCGTATAGTTATTGAAAAAGCTTTTACTATTGCCGGCCTGGCTGTAATTACAGGCCGGCGAAAATAATAAAATGAATATTATAAGAGCGGAAAGTGAAAGTCTTGCAGCAGATGACTTTAAGAGTTTTTTTAACATAAGGTGAATTCCTTTAAAAACGGTTCAGGGATTAGGAGTTTTTTAATGTATAACATAGAGCCCTTCGGGCGAGCTTTTAGCTGGTAAGCGGGCGCATACAGAGCTTGGGGGGAGTACCACAAATCCCTCAAGGTATGCGATTGTTGGGTGCTGTTTAGGACACGGAGTGGAACACAAACCACTTTTCGAAAGCACATAAACGAACTCGCGAACAATATGAACTCCTGCAGTACTGAGTGGTAAAGAGCAGTAAGCACAAAATTGAGGTTGTTGTTTGGTCCAGTATGCTGTTTGGTTGGCCGCCCAACAATATTGGGAATAACCAACAACAATTAACGAACACAGGCAATATTATTACACAATAATAATCGGAATGGTAATAAAAGGCAACAATAAGCTGTCATTTCGTGTAACCGATTTTAATTCGTTCACCCTTAACCAAAACCTGATGGTCACTGTCAAGAACATAATAATACAATTCTGTTATTCCATGGAACATTTAAAGGGATATCAGATCCACACTGAATACGCCTCCCACAACAGGAAGTAGTATGTCAGGGGTACTGATACCAAATTTATCGATATCCATAAAGACAAAAATGTATATTTGGATTATTGCATAAGAATAAGATCTGAGAAGGAAGTAAAAAGATTAAGGTATGGGAGAAGGTAAAACTGGGCGGCTAATTGTTCTTGCAAATTGTCATACAATTTCTTTTGTATTCTGATGACAACTCAAGTATAAGAATCAAATTCAAAGAAAATATATTTTTGATATTTAAAGGGAAGTATATCCAAAACTCACAACATAACTAAACTGGCAACATAACGTCCCCCTTTGTTCCCCTGGATTTCCATTGGATCAACGCCGGGCCAGTCTGCCGTACGTAAGGCGACGGTCCGCTTCTCCTCCTCACGTTGGGAGGCTGCCAAGCTAAGTCACGTACAAATTCATCTCGGCCATGTAGAACCTGAGAACATCTTTCCACGTGACGATCCCCTGGACCTCACCCCCGGGTGAGGTTACCGGAAGGCATGATATATTATGGTCTAACAGTAGAGTCGCTGCAGTGCCTATGTCGGTGTCCTTGTCCACGGTAATCGGTTTCCGAGTCATAATCAAATGAACTCTCCTGTTCAGAATGGCCTCATCGCGTGATTTCTCAGACAGGGTGCCCATAAATGGACTGATCGCCTTTAGGACATCACGATCGGACATTATGCCGACCAGTTTTCGGTCTTCGACAACCAGGAGATGGTGGAACTCGACGTTTTCCAAGATCTCACGAATTGTTCCGATGGAATCATCCATTCTTACCTTGACGGGTTTTTCGGTCATGATTGACGCGACTTTCATCACTCTACTCCTTATAAATCCTGCCGGTTAACATCAGGAACCCTGTAGGCATCCTTCCAAGCTGTCTAACGCTACCATAAGGCGCGGCGGCTTTTTGCCGTCGCCCTTAATGCCGTTGTTGGACGAAGCCGCTATGCGGCGGAAAAAAAATCAAAAATAGTGTATAACTCCTATACTTGTCCAATTTCGGGCACTTTTAAAAAAGAGTATACCATGAATCAAACAGAAGTAAATCGATTTAATGAAAACAAATTGGTGTCAAAGCTTGAATTGTGAATTAAGTTTTTCAA
>JAJSZW010000140.1 GCA_030262895.1 Deltaproteobacteria bacterium
AAAACAGGCTGTTTGGGTTTCCGTAAGGATATTTCCAAGTCGATTTAAAAAATTATCCCTATCGACACGATCCCGAAATATCTTTTTACGTTCTATACCTCTGGCAATAATATGATGAAGTGCACCCGGCGCATCTATTCTTGATTGGCGTGGCATGCAAACCGGATATCATAGTTCAAGTACCCTGTCAACTTATAAACTAATGTACGTCCCGCAACTCTGGATAGTTCAAGCACCCTGTCAACTTATAAACTAATGTACGTCCGCAACTCTGGATAAGTCTACCTTTGACCCATTAGCAATCTATTTTTTCTTATTTCAATATTTCTTCTGATTTTTTTTCTTTATTCTTAAACTTCTATGCCCCCCTTGAATCTTGACTAATTAACAACAAGGGTCAAACGTAGACTTGACCCCATTCCTCTTCTAGACTTGACCCCATTCCTCTTCTAGACTTGACCCCATTCCTCTTCATTGAGCACTTACTGTCGATGGAACAAATAAGGGGTCAAGTCTACGTTTGACCCATGGGAACAAATAAGGGGTCAAGTCTACGTTTGACCCATGAGCAATATATTTTCTCTTATTTTAATATTTCTTCTGATTTTTTATCTTTATTCTTAAACTTCTAAGCCCTCTTGAATCTTGACTAATTAACAACATGGGTCAAGGGCAGACTTGACCCCATTTCCCTTTCAAGGACCCCATTTCCCTTTCAAGAAACCAGACTTCAATCGGGTTAATAAAGGGCAAGAGGTTTTCAATACCCAGCTCATCAGCAATTTTAAAGGGGCCGAAACGATCAAATTTATCCTTGAATTCCCACCAGGGTGTAATTCTGAGTGTGGCCGTAAGGCCTAAATGGTCAGCAACCAGCATAAAGCTTACGGGGGTGTCAGTACTTTGATGATGATCAAAATTTTTCAAGTCGGGTTCAAGCTTCTTGCCCACATCAATCACCCAGATTTCGGGATTTGCCAGTTCCTCTTCTGTGGGGTGTCGGCGTTCTATCGTATAAATGACGTCATTATTGATGGCTAATACAAGGGATATGGCAAAAAAATCATCAAAATGTGCTGTGCCCGGATGTGTAATAATTAGCTTGTTCACTTCAAAAGCTCCATTTTAGAAATTCTGTTCTCAACTGATTGAAATAGGGTATGCTCTATTTGGACAAGTTTCGGGGACATCCATGGTAAGTATTGTCAAGAAAAAGGCTGCGTTCGACGACGGATCTCTACCATGGATTGCGCCGAAAAAAGCAAGTTCCCATCTGTTTAATCCATCTTTTTTTGTAACCAGGTTAATGTTTCTGGGGAAGTCTTGAATGTTACTTCCGTTCCTGTTTCATCGTAGGATTCATTTATGATGCCGGCTTTGGTTCTTAACTGTCCTAAAAGGTGTCCTTTGTCGTACGGGATCACCATCGTAGTTTTGATCATATTTGATTCGAAATACTGAAGAATTTTCTTTCGTAGAAATGCGACATCCTCGGGGTTATGCGCAGAGATGAAGATTCCATAGGGAAATTCACGGTGTAGCTCTTCCAGCTCCCCGGTTGTGAGTTTGTCAATTTTGTTCAGGATTAGCCAGCTTGGAATTTTTTCACCACCGATCTCTTTCAGGACCGATTGCGTCACAACCAATTGAGATCGGAAAGCCGGATCGGAGACATCGATCGTAAACAAAAGTAACGAAGCGGCAAGCGCCTCATCAAGAGTAGATTGGAAAGATGCAACTAAATCGTGAGGTAATTTCTTTATAAATCCAACGGTATCGGAGACGAGTACTGGAGGAAAAGCCTTTGGCTGCAAAGATTTCACACGGGTATCAAGCGTTGCAAATAATTTATCCTCTACCAATACATCGCTACCGGTCAGTTTTCGCATCAGCGACGATTTGCCGGCATTGGTATAACCGACCAGAGAGACCTGGAAATTTTCTTTCCTGCGGCTGCGCCGTCTATTTTGCTCGTCACGAATTCCAACAAGGCGTGACTTTAGTTCGGATATGCGGTCTCTAATACGACGTTTGTCGAGTTCGTGAGAAGTCTCTCCTGTGCCTTTAGATCCAATACCGCCGCCTTGACGATCACCTCCAATATTAGATGCCCTTAGCCTTGGCGCCAAATAAGTCAACTTGGCGATCTCCACTTGAATGAGGGCCTCTCGGCTTTTGGCATGGCGGCTGAATATTTCGAGGATCACACCGGTTCGGTCTAGTACTTCGACGCCGGTCGCTTTCTCAAGGTTTTTCAATTGCTTAGTGGAAATTTCACCATCATAGACGACAACATTGGCTTGCACGCTGTTTTTTGCCATTGGGTCATCGCTTGAACTCTCTTCATCTGAGCCGGCGAGACTGCCGACTGGATAATCTTCGTCCATGTCGTCGCAGGTTTCATCTTTTGATTTCCGGCTAAATCCTTCAACAATTCCAGTGCCGCCGGTATAGCCGGCAAGTTCTTTTAATTTTCCTGCGCCCAATAAGGTTCCCGTCTCAGATTTAGGGCGGCGTTGCGTTAGCGTTGCGACGACCTTGAGGCCCATGGTTTTAACCAAACGCCTGAGTTCGAGAAGAGACGAATCGTTCTCCTCATCGGAAACGCCATGAGTTTGAACTGAAAACAAGACCGCCGTCTTCTTTCCTTTGTTATCATTTGATTGTTCGATCATCTTTTGGTTTAACCATCCGTATTCAATTTAGAATGTTGTTTTTATATTTTCATAGGGATCTATCGTCATCTCTTCTTTTCTGATCTATCCTATTTTGCTCTCCATAGCTGCAGGTGAGCATAACCGATCCCCGTTGCAAGATCATAGATTTCTTCGTTTCCATTAACAACCTGGATATTCTAAAGTAATTTTACCCAGTTTCCCTTTCCTGAATTCACTCAAAACAATATTGGACACTCGCATATAATCGACAACACCAGATTTCAAAAGGCAGCCCCTTTTGGCTGCAATATTTTCCAGAATTTCAAGGGGCGTTTTATCTTTAATATCAATTTTGAATCTGGCACATAATTCTTCCGGGACAATTTCAACCAGTTTTTCTATAAGATTAGATGCAAGAGTCCTCACATCCAGAACATCATCATTTATGGTTCCGATAAAGGCGAGATTTGAAAAAGTTTCTTTATCTTCTCTGGGGCGCAAAATTCCAGGAGTATCCAGAAGTTCAAATTGTGATTTTGCCTTTATCCACTCTTTAGCCCGTGTAACTCCTGGCTTATTGGCAGCCCTGGCCTTTTTTTTCCCGGCTATGCAATTTATCAAAGTGGATTTACCCACATTGGGTATACCTACCACCATGGCTCTTATGATTTTATTTTTGATTCCAGCCTTATTAATTACCTTGCGGGCTAAATTTGTAATATTTTTTAAACCATCACCTTTAACAGCACTTACCAACGCTACCTCGGTATCACCACTGTTAAAAAAGGAAACCCACTTTTTGTTGCCATCATTACTGCTAAGGTCGCATTTATTCAAAATTACAATTTTTGCTTTTTGCCCGATTATTCTATCAATATTCATATCTTTACTGGATAAGGGAGCCCTTGCATCCAAAACCTCGAAAACAATATTTACTGCTTTCAAGCTCTTTTTTAAAAGATCCTCAGAATCTTTCATATGTTTTGGAAACCAGGTTACATTTTCAGTCATTACAAACACCATTTATATTTTATATGTTTAATTGCTTCTCCGGCTTTGGTTTCGGGCCTTCTTTTTTGCCTCGTTTATCGATAATCAAACCATTCAGGAAAATGGAGAGATTCGTGTCGTTACATTTCTGAAATGCGGGGTCATCATCTTTTTTTAACCGCGCGCTGATCTGTTCTCGATTTACAAGATGTTCGGTCAGTCCAAATATGGCAATCATTTTCGAATCGCTATAGTCGAAGATAAAGCGGAAGCGTCGTAAAATATCGTTATTCGTCATAATTACGTTCCGATGTATTGTTAAGTCTTTCTCTATAGATTTGACGGAATTGTCAACATTGTCATTAGGTTCCCGTTCAGGATCACTTTTTCTTCTTAGGTTTTCTCTTTTTTTTGCGTTGCCACAGCTTTTCATAATTTTCAATCATCGCCCGGATATCGTCTTCCGCTTCCGTCGTTTCAATGGTAGTGGCATACTCCTGTTTGCTGGTTTTGATCACTTCAATTTCTTTATTTAAATACTGCTGGATCTCCAACAGAAGATCTTTTTCCTGGATACTGCAAAACGAGACGGCAATTCCCTTTTTCATCCCCCGTCCGGTTCGGCCCACACGGTGGACATAGTTCTCCGTCTTGTCCGGCAGGTCATAGTTGATCACATACTTGACATCGTCGATATCAATCCCCCGGGCGCTGACGTCGGTGGCGATCAATAAATTGCATTCCGAGTTTTTGAATTTTTGCATCACATCCGAACGACTCTTTTGTTCTTTTTCACCATGGATGGTCAACGCGTCGATCCGGACTCTGTTCATTGCTTTCGCCACGCGTTCGGCGCGCACCCGGGTTCTGACAAAGACAATCATTTTGCTGTCCGGATGATCTTTAATGAATTTTTCCAGGAAAAACCGTTTATCATCCATTTCGATAAACATGACAAAATGGGAAACATTTTTTGAAACAGGGTCTTCCGGAGATATCTGAATCCGGATGGCGGAACTTTTCACCTGGGAAAACGCCAGTTTTTTAATCTCTTTGTTGATGGTGGCCGAAAAAAAGAGAGTCTGATGCTTTCGGGGGAGCATTTTTTTTACGGATTTTATATCATCAATAAACCCCAGGTCCAGCATATGATCCGCTTCATCCAGAATAAGCGTATCAACTCTTTCCAGTTCGATATATCCTTGGCTGATGAGATCAAACATGCGTCCCGGTGTGGCCACGAGAACATCAATACCGTCCTGCAACTTTTTGATCTGGGCAGCCTGCTCCACACCCCCGTAAACGGCAAACGCTTTGACTTTCGTATGCCGGGCCAAGGCATTAAAAACATCGCCGATCTGCAATGCCAGTTCCCGGGTCGGGACCATTACAATGCATTTGATACCGTAAGAGCGTTTACTGCTTTTATTTGACTGGATTTTATTAATTACGGGGATTGCAAACGCAGCTGTTTTCCCTGTCCCGGTCTGGGCGATGGCAAGAACGTCTTCCCCTTCCATGATCGACGGGATGGATTTGTACTGGATATCCGTCGGCCGATTAAAGCCGAGCTTGAACAGATTTTTTTTTATTTCATCTGTAATATGATATTTTTCAAACCTCATAATGCCTCATACTTTAGAATTGTTAAATTGGCGCACGCTTTCATTATTTCGAGATGAAGTATAAGATGCAAATAAGGGGTCAAGTCTATGCAAATAAGGGGTCATGCAAATAAGGGGTCAAGTCTACGTTTGACCCATGAAATAAGGGGTCAAGTCTACGTTTGACCCATGAGCAATATATTTTCTCTTATTTTAATATTTCTTCTGATTTTTTATCTTTATTCTTAAACTTCTAAGCCCTCTTGAATCTTGACTAATTAACAACATGGGTCAAGGGCAGACTTGACCCCATTTCGATTTTTGACTAATTAACAACATGGGTCAAGGGCAGACTTGACCCCATTTCGATTTTATGATGTTTCGTGATTCAAAATCCAACAAATTGAAACGCTTTTTCAGTTCCTGTGCTGTAATATCACCGCCATTTTTTTCATCTATTAAAAAAAAAGGCCGACCGGCATAATAAAATCATTTTCATCAAATTCTGCCGAGAGCCTTTTCATCCGATCCAAAAGTCTGTGCTTAAACATTGAAATAGGCCCTGAGGCGACCGCCTGTCTATAAACCATTTTGTTATCCTCCTGAGAACCATATTTTTATTCAAGCAGCTGGCATACCTTTTCTAACTGATTCTCGTTGTCCCTGACAAAATTCTTAGCTAATTGTTTCAGCTCCGCTATGTTTGAAGGTTTCGCCAAATCCAGCTGCTGCCCCCATTTTCTAACAGTAGCTGTGGCCGGTAACGTAACTCATAGGATCATTATGTAGCGAGTCTGATTATGTTGTGGGTTTTAGGTTTTAAATATCCTTTTAATTCCTCTTATTCCATTTAGTTCTTTTAATTCCTTTGGGCGCGGTGTATTCTTCAATTGATTGGAGTACTACAAATATCTCAAAGTCTTGTTTATCAACCTCCAGAGACTTTATATAAGAGGATTTTATGAAAAAGCCATGGTGTCCCTTGCGTTCAACCGTACACGAATTTCGATGATTTGCCATTGGTGGATACGTTTAAGATAACCACATTATTATGTTGCGAGTCATTTTAAGTTATGTTGCGGGCTTTTCATAAGTTCCTGTTATTATAGTAAATATCGACACATAAGGTTTTGGTTAGTATCCATTTGTTTTTTCAATAGGTTAGAAGGACCCGCAACATAATGGTCAAACCTTGATTTGTGATTTGACACCCTTCAGATGGTGGCAATTATTTGCGATTCACATTTCAGCAAGAGACCCCAATCATCCTGTTGGGTAACAGCTGCTGAAGTCTCGTTTTGCCTTCCTTGCTCTTTTGACTATCTCTTTTGCATGCAGTGACCCACTCATGCGATCAACTTTTTCTTGCAGCCGAACATTGAGCTCAGGGGCGGCTATCAGCCGTCCCCTGCAGCGGCAGGTTCGGCCTTTCAAACAAGATAATCCCTGAGCGTGTTGATGTTCGGTGTCTCCATTGAGGTCTGGTCGATCAAGCTCTGGAACTCCTCGGCAAGTTCTTCCATCTCATCCCGCGCCGCTCTGGCATGCAGGGCAAATGCTATCTCGGCGAATCTGCTCTCTATCAGGCCTCGGACAGCTTTCACGCTCATGAACTCTGGCAGCCAGTAGAACAGATTGAATTGAAAAGGCTGGCGCTTTGCATACCCCAGGGCCTTCAAAACTCTGCCGCCCTCCTTGGCGGCTCGCACCATGACCCGAATTGTTTCTTTGTCTCTCGCCAGGGCGTAGTTGTCGCATTCATGCTTGTAGAGAGCGTTTGCTAAGGGGCTAACCAAAGCCACGTGATACTTCAGCCATCCATCGACATCTACAGTCATATCGACAGGGATACCGGAGGTCTCGAAAAGCGACTTAACTGCCCGCGTTCTCTCCTTCGTCTGTCCGTCGATTTCCCCAATAGTGACGGCTCTCCGTTTCCCTCCTGGCTTCTCACGATCCGCATATCGAACAACATGTTCACTTATCCCGCCCCCTGCGCCTGGGAACCCAAACAGCACCTTCTCCTGAGGCAAGTGCTGCAGGTACTCCTCGAAGCCAAGCGCGTTGTTCCCCATAAAGAGGATGTTCTCAATATGTTTATTCGCCCGGAGAACCTCAAACACAGGCGGGAGCTTGTTCTTTCTGATTAGGACAATCACTAGATCATACTCAGCGTCAGGCCTCAGCTCATCTACTGTCTCAACGCTGGAGCTTTCCTCGGCCCCAGTGAGTTCGTTCACCAACATAAGGCCATTGGCTTTGATCCAGTCGTACCATTCGCCTCGAGCGAGGATCGTCACGTCCTTTCCGGCCTGACCAAGTAAATGTGCATACATACAGCCAAGTGGGCCTGCGCCAAATATCAGCGTCTTCATCGTAAACACTTCTTTCTATTCTGGCCGAACGTAAAGCTGAGGGGCTGGGCAACGATAACCGAAAAACTATGATAAAGGTACAAACTACCGGTCAAATACTGCTTTTTAAAAGCGGCACGGCTTTGCCCAGTCCAGCTCAAGCGCTTGGTTCGGCTTTGCCGTTATTTTATGCTATTCAATTGAGATATTATGCACTTGCATGGTTTTGCATTTCAGTTTGTTGAAAATATACATTTACTTCTTTTTCAATTTTCTTTCCCAACTTACTTCGAGCTGTTTTCATATTGAATCGCACCTGTAGGTTAATCCAAAATTCAGGTTCTATCCCGAAATACTTACCAAGTCGTAGTGCGGTATCAGAAGTAATTTCTCTTTTGCCATGAATAACTTGGCTAATGCGGTTTGCCGGCACATTAATATCTTTTGCCAACTGATTCTGGGTGATGTTCATTGGTCTAAGAAATTCTTCTAATAGCACATCACCCGGCGTGACTGGAGATAATTTTTTTACCATGTTTTTACCCCTTATGATAATCAACAATTTCTACTTCAATAGCACTCTCTTCCTTCCATACGAAACAAATACGCCATTGATTATTAATTCTGATACTGTGTTGACCTTTTCTGTTGCCTTTTAATTGTTCGAGCCTGTTTCCTGGTGGAACACGCAAACTGTTTAATGAAACGGTCGCATTTAGAACCTCAAGCTTTATTCGTGCAGTCTTGGAAATGCTTCTGAAGCTTTTGACATCTAAATCATTAAAAAGCTTTTCCGTTTCTTTGCATTTGAAAGTTTTTATCATATTTAACTCCACTATATGACGTGTTACGTCATTAGTCAAGTTGAAATTCCAAATATTTTTTAATGTCACCTCTACCAGACAGGAGCCGAACGTCAGAACTGAGCAACGGCGCTGTGCCTTTCTCTCCGATTAATCATTTCACGAGAGCGAACCAGCGTCTTCCGTTAGCTCAAGTGGTTTGTTGGGCCGTTGAGCTATTTACATGAACTGCTTCTGCATGCAATTTTAGGCCGAGCGCTCCCATAACTTTAAGAATTGTTTCAAATGCTGGGCTTCGTTCCCCAGATAGTGCCTTGTAAAGACTTTCTCGGGAAAGACCTGCATCACGAGCCACCTGTGTCATGCCCTTGGCGCGTGCAATATCGCCCAAGGCTTTAGCAATGAAAGCAGCATCTCCATGTGCCTCCTCAAAGCAAGCTTCAAGATAAGCAGCCATTTCCTCTGGGGTCCGAAGATGCTCAGCGACATCGTAGCGGGTTGTGATGGTTTTAGCCATGATACACACTCCTATAGATTCCTTGCCAGGCGCAAGGCGGTTTTGATATTTCTGGACTGGGTGCGCTTGTCACCACCAGCCAGCAAAATGACCACAGATCGACCTTGCTTTTTGTAATAAACTCGATAACCTGGTCCGTAATCGATCCGCAACTCTGAAACGCCTTCACCCACAGGCTTAACATCCCCAGGATTTCCTGCTGCCAATCGTTCAATTCGTACCAAAATACGCGCACGTGCGCGGATATCATCCAAGCCATCAAGCCACTTAGCAAAAGTTTCGGTCTTACGAATTTCAACCATGATTAGA
>JAJSZW010000141.1 GCA_030262895.1 Deltaproteobacteria bacterium
ACACAGTTTCATGTGATCATTGTGGTAGAAATCTCAGGAAGAATAATGGGTGTTATTGTTGATGACGTTTCAGATGTAGTTGAAATTTCCCCTGAAGCATTTCAAACAACAGGCGATCTTCCATATAACGTTCAGCCTGAATATTTAAAGGGCGTCGGGAAAAAGGACGATAAGATGATAATTCTTTTGGATATGGACAATCTCTTAAGTTCTGAAGAACTCGAATCGGCTGATACCACATAGAATGCTTCAGCAATTTTCTGAAAAAGATTTTAATCTTTTCCAAAAACTTGTGAAGAGCAAGGTTGGAATTTCAGTCAGGCCCGGGAAAAAAAATAAAAAAAACGTATCAGGATTTGGTCATCAGGATGTTCCACCGGACAGGAGCCTTACAGTATAGCCATGCTTGTAAATGAAATGGTCGGCATTGATATGTCCTGGGATATCAAGATATTGGCTACCGATATTAACACACATTCCCTTAAGATCGCTTATTTGGGGCGGTATCCCAAAAAGCAGGTCGAAGATGTTCCAGCCAAATACCTGAAAAAATACTTTCACAAAGAATTGGTTGGGCAAGAAGAGTTCTTTCAGATTAAAGAATTTCTAAAAAAAAGATTGATCTTCCGAAGGCTCAATTTGCTGATGTCTATTAACCGGATTAAGGGGCCTGTTGATATGATCTTCTGTCAAAATGTTATGATTTATTTTGATGCCGGGACAAGAAAGATGATTTCCGACCAGTTTTACCGTCTTCTTGGGCCAAAAGGATATTTGTGCCTCGGTGTTTCTGAGTCACTTTTTGGAATCGATGACCGGTTTAAACTTATAGAAAGTTCAATATATCGCAAAAATATGTAACTACTCAGGTTCACAGTTCCAGGGTTCACGGTTCAAGGTTAGAGAGCAAGGCAACCGTGAACAGTGAACGGCCATAATACATGAAGCGATTTTACAGTCAAAAATATAAAAAAAACGTAATCATGCTTCGTGCCGGTGAGTATTATGCTTCGAAAAATGGAGAAATCCTTCATACAATTCTTGGATCATGCATTTCCGCCTGTATTTATGACCAGGAAAAAAAAATTGGTGGAATGAACCACTATATCCTGCCGGGTCTGATTCATCCTGATGAAATAATCACATCAAAAGTCGGCAGATATGGTATGTATGCGATGGAACTTCTTATTGGTGAACTCATCAAATGTGGTGCAGAAAGGAAAAATCTTGCAGCCAAGGTATTTGGTGGAGGAAATGTTCTGGAATTCAGAAAAACCGACGGAGATGTGACCGGCTCGAATATCCGATTTGCAAAAAAATTCCTCGAACTTGAGGGCATACCAGTACAAAAAAAAGACATGGGTGGATACGATGGCAGGAAAGTATTATTTTTTACTGATACGTCGAGAGTATTGCTGAAAAGATATAATATAAAAAAAGATATGATAGCCTTTAACGAAGAGAAATCCTATAAGAGCCTGGTATTCCGCAAAAGGGAGGCCGTGCCTGATTCTTCTATGATTCTGTTTTAGCATATGAAACCAATACGCGTACTCATTGTAGAAGACTCTCCTGTTGTGCAGATAGTCCTCAAACGTATTCTTTCCAGAGAATCCGATATTGTTATAGCGGGAGTGGCTTCTGATGCCTTTGAAGCCAAAAAATGGATCATAAGAGACAAACCCGATGTCATTACCCTTGATATTGAAATGCCTCGAATGGACGGTATTACTTTTTTAAAACGCCTCATGAGCTATCGCCCCATTCCTGTGATAATGATAAGCTCCTACACGCATAAAAACAGCTTGCGAACTATGGAGGCACTTGAAGCGGGGGCAGTTGATTTTGTAACAAAACCGTCGCAAGACGTAGAAAGAGGACTGGCGGAATTAAGGAATGATATTATTTCAAAAATCAGGATTGCAGCGCAGTCACAGGTTAAAGTCGATTTCCTGAGACATAAACCAGGACTTAAGCTTGAGAAAGATCATTATACGGTTTCTCAAAAACTTATTGCAATTGGAGCTTCCACAGGCGGACCTTCGGTAATTCAGGGAATTCTTTCCGGTTTCTTCTTTCAGACAAGAGGTATTGTTATTGTTCAGCACATGCCCGAGCGATACACACGGGCTTTTGCCGAAAGCCTCAACTGCCTGTTTCCTTTTGAAGTAAACGAGGCACGCGACATGGATTGCATTGATCAGGGAAAAGTTTTAATCGCACCCGGAGGAAAACATATAAGAGTTGTCCGGGAAGGTGATGATTACATTATCAGAGTCAACAGACCATCAAAGACAGACCGTCAATGTCCATCGGCAGATATACTTTTCCACTCGGTCGCCGAAAGCGCCGGCCCAAATGCTGTGGGAATAATATTGACCGGTATGGGAGAAGATGGAGCCGACGGGATAGCAGCTATGAAACAGGCAGGAGCATATACTATTGCTCAGAATGAAAATAGCTGTGTAGTTTTTGGAATGCCTAAAGCAGCTATTAAGCGAGGTGGTATTGACAGTGTGGCTTCACCTGAGGATATACCTGCTCTTGTACTTGCAAAAGTAAAGAAGCAGTAAATATAAGGAGTCCTCTATAATGCATAGAATTCTGATAATCGATGACAGTAAATTGATAGCACATCTTGCAAAAAACATCCTGAGCAAGCGAGGCCACGAAGTCCTTCTGGCTGGGGATGGAAAGACAGGCTTAGATATAGCTAAAGACAATAAACCAGACTTAATTCTTCTAGATCTAATTCTGCCGGGGATAGATGGGTACGAGGTCTGCCGCCGGATTAAAAACAATTCAACTACTGCAGACATACCAATTATCATGCTAACCTCAAAGGCAGAACATGCTGACAAGGTGCAGGGATTAGAAATGGGAGCATCGGATTACGTCACCAAGCCTTTTGATGAAGGAGAACTTATAGCCAGGGTTAACACTCATCTGCGCATTAAGGTACTCCATGAAAGTCTCCAGGAAAAGAACCGCCAACTGTTTGAAATGGCAAACCGCGATGGCTTGACAGGTTTATACAACCACCGATACTTTCAGGAAACACTTTTCAATGATTTCCAAAGAGCTATACGTTACAAAGAATCGCTTTCATGTATTATGTTCGACATTGATCACTTTAAAAAATTTAATGATACGTATGGTCATCAAACAGGAGATGTAATCCTAAAAGCACTTGGCAAATTAATTGAAAAATTAATGAGGCGTAGTGATCTGGCGGCGAGGTATGGTGGTGAAGAGTTTGCGCTAATCCTTTATCATACAACTATAAATAATGCCGTCATAACTGCGGAAAGGCTCAGAAAAAGTATAGAAAAGCATAAATTTAAATCAGAAGATCTTATTCTAAATGTAACTATAAGCATGGGAGTTGCCAGCTATTACCACCCTGATATCCAGGATGCTAAGACTCTAATTGAATGCGCAGATAAAGCGCTGTATAAGGCAAAAAAAGAAGGCAGAAATAAAGTTGTAGCTTTTTGAGGAAATTTAATCCGCCGATACTTCGGAGAATACATCCTGAAATTTTCTGCTGCCAAAAGTGCCTTCAACCTCTCGTAAGTGCATTCAATACCAGTGTTATTGGCCTGTCTTCCTCGCTCTTTCCGGTAAAGCGTATTGGTCCCGGTCTTCTGTAGTTGTCCTCACAAGGTGCTGCCGCAAGCCATTTATCTCTCAATGATTTTACGACTTGAAAGGATATGGAATTAACATCTACAACACTTTTTTCCAATACAAGTGATAGTTTCCCTTTTCTTTCTTCAAGATGCATAAGTGGAGCAATTGGAATTCCAATCGGCTCCCATCTGGAAAAATCCATTTCTAAATTTTTTATGGCCGCCATCTGGCTGGTTGCACCATTAGCTATCAAGCTAAAAACAGTTAATCCGAGATTATAAGTATAAATACAATCAAATCTTGTGGGGTCACTTCCTCTGCCGTCGTAACCGTAAAAATGGACCTGAGTCTTAAACTTTGGAACAGATTTTTTATAAATTTTCTCAACAGGAGCAGGGATTATGTCATTTTCCAGAATAGCTCCTTCTTTTATCATAGTCTGTTTTAGCGTTTTTTTAGATATAATGGATTCTTTCAAAAGGAAAAACTTCTCTTCTTTATCATAGTTCTTGAAAAGTATGGGGCCAAAGTAATCAGGATCAAGCCCGCCTTTTGACAAAGTCTTTCTATAATAAGCATTATCAATCCCCAGCTTATAAATCCCTTTTTCTTTAAGAATATTCAAATAATCTTTTACCAGTCCCATGATTACCTTATCTGTCTCAACCAGCGAAAACTGGAAATTCCCATGGCTGTCTCTTTCCATCAGAAGCCCTTCCTGAAAGAATTCGGGTATATCATTGAAAAGATCATCATCCCTTGTATTCCAGATCGAAGACGAATCATCTTCACGCGAAAGCCTTGCCAGCCTGCGCAAATATTCCAGCTTGTCCTCAAGAAGCGGAAAATCCGAGTGAAAATCAGTATCATGTGCCTGGTTATATTCAGCAATTATTGCATTAAGTTTGACGATAAAAATCTGTATTTCATCAACAAACTCCAGAATACCTTCCGGTATGACAATTACGCCATAGTTTTTCCTGGAAGCAGCTCTTTTAACAATACCATCGCAAATCATACGCGAAAGATGCCGCAGTGTAATACCATAAGCGCTATAATCCGTTATCCCTTCTCTTTTTGCCTTTTCGAGTCTCCTCTTGTCAATATAGTCAGCCAGATCCTCACCGATCAGAGTCATATTTGCATGGGTCTGTAAAGCTACTTCAAGCGCCAAATGGCTTGCGACTCTTCCCATAACCTTGCAAATATGCCAGTATTTTACATCTGAACTGCAGTCAGTACAAAGATTGCTTATAGCATTTGCAAAAGCTCTGGCTGCTGTATGAAACCCAAAGGATATAGCGCATAAAATATTACCTTCAGTGTCTTTTACTTGTATATCGCCATCAATTGTCTTAGGCACACCAATGACTTGAATGCCGTCTTTAAACATCTCTTGAGCAAGAAATGCCGCATTCGTGTTAGAATCATCTCCCCCTACTATTACAAGAGCATCAAGATTAAGCTTTTTGCATGTCTCTTTTGACAGCGCCATTTTTTCTTTTGTATCTGTTTTAGCCCTGCCGGTCTTGAGCATTGTAAAACCGCCCAGATTCTTGTACTTATCAACAAGGCTGTCGGTAATTTCGATAGCCTCGTTTTCAAGTATTCCATCTGGCCCAAGCAAAAAACCGTAAATTTTATTCTCGGGGTTAGCTTTTTTTGCTGCATCATAAAGACCGGCAATAACATTATGGCCTCCAGGCGCAGGTCCTCCGGAAAATACAATGCCGATATTACGTTTTTTGCAGTATTTTTCTTTTAAAGATTCTTCCAGGTCTTCAGAGCCTGTTATGTTCTGTACCTTATAATCTATAATGTTCGGCAATTGCTTTTTTGCTTCATTATCAATAACAAATCTAAATTTAGAATTATCCTGCAAGGCAGTATAGGGATATGTAAAAATTTTACATACAGGGGGAGCATATTCTCTTCTTTCAACTAATTCCTGGTTAATATTGCTGGTTACCTTTTGAACCTCAGGATGTTTCAAAAGATCTTCAAGGGGTAATGATTCTATTCCTGACATAGCCAACCTCCAGGCATTTTGATTAAATATTATTTGAAAGGGCAAACCGTTTATGGTTCACGGTTGTCTGAAGCATTTTAACCGTTATTGTAAATGTAAGCGTTCACGGAACGTTGAAATTGGAAAATAGCAATTGGAAATTTGGCCTTCATGCTTTTGTACTGTTCTTTCCAATTTCTACTTTAGTCTCTCCCAAATTTCTACTTTCAAATTTCAAGTTTCAAGCCGTGAACGGCTATCTATAAATATACGCTGGAATTAATTTATATTCAACAGATAATTCGTTCTATATTTTACTCGCTCTTATCTTATCTGACTCTGAATATGTGTAAAAAAATACCGTAAAATTATGTAAAAAATACCATAAAATTATGTAATTTACTTCACAATTTCACACTAAAATACATGGTATTGTGTTCCTAATTTTCTATGCGTTTCAGTTAACTATCTGAAATTGTATCATTTACCTTCCAACCCTTTAATTCGGCATAATTCTTGCTTACTAATAATTAAAAGAATTAATTATTGCTCTGGAATTCTACCTCAATCTCAAGCTCTATTGGAATTATTCAAACTCTCTACTTCTATTTTTGACTGCATGAACCTGAAAATTTCGTAACACTTTAGCTTTTTGAAAATATATCCGCTCCAAGTTATGAAAGATGCCCTAAAACCGGCTTTTTTATCAAGCAAAAAAGTCGTCTAATCCGAAAATAGATGGTTTTATACGGCTAATCTGCCGTATAAAGCGATTTCGTACGTAGATTAGCCTTATTATAAGACGACTATTCGGCAGTCTAATCTATAAACAAATGATATGAGTAGAAATGTTCATTTTTATTAATATCTGGAAGGAGGTTGAGCCATGAATCTTTGCATTATGGTCGTGAATACAATACGGATTATCGTGAGGACAGTGATTCAGATAGTCCGTGAAATTGTTACAACAGTATGTAATTGGGTCACTACTGTCATAAGGACTATTAGGGAAGTAACGGAAAAGGTGTGTAGTTGGTTACCTTGGCCATTAAACAAACTATGCGACTGGGTTACCAAAATAATCGAAGTCATTGAGACCGTTACGGAATGGGTTTGTGAAGAAATCATTGAGAGAATTGTTGATTGGGTAGAGATCATTTTTGAATATATATTCTATATCTTAACCTGGGTTTGCTGGCTAGTGAGTTGGCCTTTTCGCTTTCTACTTGACCTCATTTGGTGTTGGCTTGGAATTAGACCACGAAAATTCATTCACATTTGTGTGAAGATATTGACAGATGAAAAAGACAATCCGGCAATGCCAATAGACGATGTCAGAGTGTTAATTGCTGAAACCCAGAAGCGTTTTGACCAGTGCAATATCACACTGTGTGTTTTAGGTCTTGAGCTTGTTAAGAAGCCCGAATATCTCACGGATGTCAGTTGTGGTATTGGCGGACTTTTTAGTGGTCATCACGTATGGTTTACTAACAACCAATGCACTGGTGGCGTTGGTTCTTCAATCGTGCCTATTACGTTATATGTGATAAAGAATGTCAAACCAGGTAAAGGCTGTTCCATTCCAGGGACCCATTACGTCATAATTGACACAGAGGCATCAAACGCCACTATAGCACATGAAATTGGGCACCTGTCAGACCTATGGAGTCATTCAGATGACCCTCAAAATGTTATGTACTCTCCCACATCAGACGACTCTGTTAATTTCACGAAGAATCAATGCTGCATGATCCGTACCTCACGCTATTCAACACTCAGTAGCTTTTTTGGATGTTCCAGTAAACAATTGCGAAGTAAGGTTCTATCTGGAAAATCAGGTTCGTGTTGTGGGTGAAAGTAACTGTTTATAATAACCGCATCAACTCGGACTGGTAAATCCGCTGCGCTCCTTTACCAGCCGGTTATGCCTTTTGAGGAAATGTGTTTAGCAATTACGCTAACACCAACATGAAAGGAGGTGAACATTTTTGCATATAAAGCTTATCAGGCTCGTTTACACAAAAATGTAATTATTATTTAAGAAGGACAGAGAAATGACTATCTATCGTCCATTGATCATCAAACGTTTTTTGATACTCATAGGATCGGCAGTTCTTCTTCTAGGTTTGGCTGCCATTCCTGTGAATGAGGCGGAGGCTAAACCCACGGTTTATTGCAAGTTTAGTTGGGAAACCGCGATAGAAAGAAAGGTTCGAACGAAAGAGTATAACCGGCTCGTGGCGATGGGTGAGGTACCTGCGCGCGTAGCTGCAGACCGTGGCGGACGCTGCCAGCTAAACCATCCAGAGAACACGTTGATCGATGTTACAGTAACGAAGGCAGACCACAAACTGGATGAGGGTGGCCGTATTCCTCACTGCGCCGATCTGAACGCGGTCGTGGAATGCAGCGGTGATGCAGAGTTCATCGCTGAAGTACATAGAGAACCAATCCAACAGGTTGAGGATGGACGCGATTGGGGAGTGGCTGGAGATTTCCCCATCGCAGGAGACTTTAATCGTGACGGGCGTGGCGATAGAGCTGTTTTTCGCCCTTCCAATTGTACATGGTACTTTGACTATAATTTTGACGACTCTACGGACCACCGCAGTGGCCCCTGGGCCGTAAGAGGAGACCTTCCAATTGCGGGTGATTTTGATAGAGATGGTCAACGTGATGATATCGCGGTTTTCCGCCCCTCTAATCGCACTTGGTATTACGACTTTAACCATGATGGCACCACTGACGAGAAGGTTAGTCCTTGGGCCGTGGATGGCGATCTGCCAATTGCGGGGGACTTTGATAGAGACGGACAGTACGATGATGATGTAGCGGTTTTTCGTCCATCCAATCGCAAATGATACTACGACTTCAACCACGATGGCACCACCGACGAGAAGGTTAGCTCTTGGGCCGTACGAGGAGATTTGCCCTTTGCAGGCAACTTCGACAGAGATAGCCAATACGATGATGTTGGAGTTTATCGAGCATCAAACAAAACGAAGTATGTGGACCTTGAGCACAACGGCTCTACAGATGGTACCGGGCCTGGTGGCACGGCTGGTGAGAACTGTTACCCTGTAGTAATCTCCACACCTTGGGGAGATACAATAGATATTTTCTGTGAGGGTACTTGGTGGGCAAAAGATCCAGATAGTCAGTATTGAATGCATAGGGCATTCGCCTAACAATGGGTTACACCGGACATCAAAAAGCGCCGCTTCGCTCTGCTTTTTGCTGCCGGTGAACCCAGCCGTTGTCGAGGTCGCTTCGCTCCCTCGACAACCCAGCGAATCACGTGCCACGTGATTCGCATTATACGTAAAAAGGCAACTTGACCCATTCACGACCAAAGGATGAAAAAGGA
>JAJSZW010000142.1 GCA_030262895.1 Deltaproteobacteria bacterium
ACGAGGCGGCAAGACAATGCGGCAGTACTGGGAACTGTCGTAGCTGTCAGGTGTTGTAGCCAGATTCATTATGTAATCAGCGAATTTGTTAAATGCAGGTATCTGGTGATTGCGCAGGGCTTTATCCCCGGCATCTTCAATTGTTTCCTTATCAAGAATTCTTTGAGCGGAAGCAAGAAGCCGATCTTCCAGAGACAGTTCAATAATGTCCCGTTCCAGGTAATGGATATTTTTATTGCGTAGCATGGGTTTAATACCTCTATAAGGATCACCACACCCGATCATTTTTTCAACATTCCTGCCCGCCAGTACCAGGCGAGGCAGGCGGGTTCAACAATCGAATCCCAATGTGGTTTTGAATATATATTGTCTGATAGTTCAGTAAATATTTTATACCAAAAATCACAAAATTTGCTTTTATTGACATGGTTGCCATATAGCCATTTTATATATCATAATGCCCTATTGACTTAACTCACCCAAAATGTTTGTAAATCTTTGATTTGCTAAGTCAATAGGCTATTTCAATATATTGAAAGCGTAATTTTATAATTTCCTATACAATTAAAAAAATGAAATAATTGATTTTAATGCTTCATTTCGTGCCGCCGGCTGTGAAAAATAATGATCTACATCCAAAGAATGGAAGGTGACCTGTGGGCATAATCGTTTAATATCATTCTCATAATTTTTTTTGAAACCAGTATCAAAAATTTCCAAAATTCTATCTTTACGAGCATAAAGACATAAGACAGGAGTTTTATCCAAACATACACCATGCAAAGGCTCCCAGGTAAACAATTCTGATACAATTCTAAACAGGCTGGTTCTCCTCCGTTCTAATACACCAAAATAATTCTCATTTTTTTCAATTCCCGGGAACAGGAAGTCCATGTAATAGCTGACTGCCTCTATTGTTTTTCTAAGACTTTTATGAGGCGAAAATTTCTCCCGGTAATATGAAAAAAAAGAATTTATAACTGACTTAAGACATAATTTTGAAATTGCATTTATCAGCACCAGTCTTTTAAAAGGTTCCTCCAGGCTGTGAGCCGCATACAGGATGGGTATCGCGGAATAACAAGAAGCTATACCATATAAAGGCAAACTTTCTTTTTGGCTCATCCTGCATACATGTAAAAGCATATGCAAGGTATCCTGATTGGAAGATTTAAGTGAAAATTTATCTGATGAGCCCCCATGTCCGGAAAAGTTAAAAGAGATAAGGTCATATTTCTTGCGAATTAACCAGCGAAAGGAAATTACCTGTTGTGATAATTTGCCGCCTATCAGTGGCGGAACAAATATAAGACCCTTTGGGGAGGCATTTCTTATACGGCCCCACTCAATACTCTTGTTTTTTCCAGTAGTTAGATAACCCTTTTCAAAAATTGTCTTCATATAAAACTTGATGAATTTGCCTTTTTAAAAATTCATAATATTGACATGTTATCTAATAGCAATTACAGTAATTTTTTATATAAGAATAAACGTAATACTTTAGCGCTTTTAAATATTATTTTTTTGGACAGGATTTACAAGATATTCAGGATTTAAATTATCGAAACTTTTCCTGTTAATCCAAATCTAAATCCTTATACCTTGATACACACCTTCTTTATGTTGTGATTATATTTTGTGATTTACTGGATAGCTACAATGAGACTTGGCTTTGTTTGTGCATTTTATAAAATCTTGTTTACCCTGTTATCCTGTCAGATTCTTTTTCAAAAGACTAAATTGTTACGAATAAACAATTCCCTGGAGGCCGATTGTGTACTCAAAAATACTTATTCTTCGCTTTCCAAAAACTATGGTTCAAAAGCCTATAGTCTGTTACCTCGTTAAAGATTACGATCTTACCTTTAATATCCTTAATGCTACTGTACTTCCCAGAAAAGAGGGAGTTATGGTTCTTGAGCTATCCGGAACCAGAAAAAACTTCAGAGAAGGTGTACAATATCTCAAGGCTGAAGGAGTACACGTTCAGAATGCATCCCAGGAAGTAAAGCATGATAATAAAAAATGCACGCATTGCGGAGCATGCACTGCTGTCTGCCCAACCGGCGCTCTATCCATTCAACGGCCGGAAATGAATATTGTCTTTGATCAAAAAAAATGCAGCGTATGTGAACTTTGCGTACCCGCCTGCCCCCCCAGGGCAATGGAAGTTCGCCCTACAAAGAACGTTTTTTTTGAATGACACAGTTAACGGCCATAGCGATAAGCGGCGGCGTAGATTCTCTAACAGCAGCGTATTTATTAAAAAAACAGGGCTTTAAACTCATTGGTATCCATTTTATAACCGGATATGAAACCAGGCCCACTTATCATACGAAAATTAAAGATCCTGCAAACCCGGAAACAAATTCATATGCAACAACTCCCTCAAGCACAAAAAATTATATTTGCCAAAATATCTCTAACCTATCCGAACAACTTGGCATAAGCATTGAAATTATCGACTGTAGCGCTGAATTTAAAAAAAATGTTGTCAATAATTTTATACAAACCTATAAGGCCGGCAAAACCCCTAACCCATGCATGGTATGCAATAGCTCAATTAAATTTGGGACTGCTCTGGATTTTGCCCGCAAAATGGGAGCCACTCATATTGCAACAGGGCATTATGCCAGAGTAATAAAAGACATAAAAAACAGGTACCACCTTCTTAAAGGTGTTGATCCGCAAAAAGACCAGTCTTATTTTCTTGCTTTACTAAAGCAAAAACAACTTGCCGCTGCCTGCTTTCCTCTTGGGAATTTGACGAAATCAGAAGTTCTAAAAATTAGTAAGGAAAAAGAACTTAAACCAATTGCAAGTAGAGAAAGCCAGGACATCTGCTTTATCAAAGACAATAATTATGGATATTTCCTTGAACAACAACAAGGATTTAAACCAAAGCCGGGGCTAATAAAAGATCTTAACGGCAACCTTTTGGGCAAACACAGAGGTCTGCATCTTTATACCATTGGCCAAAGGAAAGGCATAAACTGCCCTGCTTCCAAGCCCTATTATGTTGTAAGTATTGATATAAAGCGAAACATTTTGATAGTCGGTTATAAAAAAGATTTACTATTAAAAAAATGTAAGGTTATAAAAATAAACTGGATAAATCAAGAACCGACTTCTTTGATAAAAGTTTATGTCCGTATAAGATACCGTCATAAAGCAGTAGAGGCTATTCTTTTACCAATCGGAAAACAAACGGCAATTGTAAAATTTAAAAACCCTCAACTATCAATAACTCCCGGACAGGGCGCTGTATTCTATACAGGAGATGAAGTAATCGGCGGCGGCTGGATTGAAAGCTGAATTTATGCAAAATTTTTCCATCACAACATTAGGCTGTAAAGTAAATCATTGCGAGTCAGAATCCATAATTCAGCTCTTGAAAGAGTCGGGATGGACTTCTGTCCCTTTAGGAGAAGATGCAGGATTTTGCATAATAAATACATGCACTGTTACCCGGAAAGCAGCCATGCAGTCACGGCAGGCAGTAAGACTTGCAATACGATCTAACCCACGTGCGCGTATAATTGTTACAGGCTGCTATGCGCAAACCGAACCCGATGATATTAAAAAAATCAAAGGAGTACATTATATAATCGGTCATGCCGGCAAACATAAAATCCCGGAAATAATTACATCAACAGAAGAAAAAAATTTTGTATTTCCTGTAACCATTTACAATGACATAATTAATGAAAAAATTTTCAAACAAATGCCTGTTGCGCTTGGGGAAAGAACAAGGCCTTTTCTAAAAATACAGGACGGCTGCAACGCGTTTTGCACCTATTGCATTGTTCCTTATGCCAGAGGTCGCAGCCGCAGTATGCCCTTAAAAAACATATTAGATAATATCATCCGGATTAAAAAATCCGGATACCGGGAAGTCGTCCTCTCGGGCATACACCTTGGCCGCTATGGACTCGATCTCTCGCCACAAACAAATTTAGCAGAACTCATAAAACATATAAATGAGTCAAGGGCTATTGAGCGCGTCAGGCTAAGCTCAATAGAACCTCTTGAATTAACTGAAGCCATTATAAAGACAGTAGCTGAATCAGATATTTTCTGCCGTCATTTCCATATTCCTTTGCAGAGCGGAGATGATTTAATATTAAAAAAAATGCGACGGCCCTATACAAGATCAATGTTCAGGAAGTTACTATATAGAATTCATGAATTAATACCTGATGCCGCAATAGGAGTTGATACTATTATAGGATTTCCGGGCGAGACTGAAGAGGCCTTTAAAAATACATATAATCTAATTGAAGAACTGCCGGCAACCTATCTCCATGTCTTTCCTTTTTCATCCCGCAAAGGAACACCGGCAAGCAGCTTTCCGGATAAAGTACCGTCAAAGATTATTAAAGAAAGATGTAAAATAATGCGTGATCTGGGAAATATCAAAAAAAAGGAGTTTTACAAAAAAAATATCGGAAAAAAGGTTAAAGTTCTTATAGAGGCAAAAAGAGACAAAGCAACAGGCTTTTTAAAAGGTATGACTTCAAATTATTTGCCGATATTTTTGAGCGGAAATAATGATTTGAAAAATACAATAGTTGATGCCAAGATTAAAAAAATAAATAACGATGATTCTTTATTCGGAACTATTTGAGTAGCCGTTCACGGCTTGAAACTTGAAATTGGAAAGTAGAAATTAGGGAGAGATTAAAAAGGACGCCCTATTTGATTCCCTTTTCTTTTTTTATAAGTTCATACGCCCCTTGAATCTCCCGGAATTTATCATTAGCAAATTTTGTAAACTCTTCAGGAAGACCCTTTGATGCAATCTTATCAGGATGGTATTCTAATACCAGTTTTCTGTACTGCTTTTTTATCTGAGCATCTGAATCATTTCCGCTGCATCCAAGAATCGCATAATATTTTTCAAAATCCTTGATATATCTGGACTTAAGTTTACTGTATTCCGCATCATTGAAGTTGAATACTCTTGCAGCAGAGTGAATAAGCTGTTCTTCACTCTCACTAAGGACTCCATCGGCAGTAGATACTCTAAAAAGCATATCCATCATAAGTTCCAAGAGCTGAGGCTGTCTGCTAAACTGTATGTAGAACTGATTCGCAAAATCATGGAAGGTCTCCTGAGATCTGGTAGCTGCATGAAAAATGTTCATGGCAAGCCTTCTGCTTTCAAGATTAAGATTTAAATCTTTAATCATAAAGTCCTCTATGGAGTTAATTTCTTCCTTTGATATGCTGCCATCAGCTTTAGCAAGCTTTGCAAGCATTGAAAATGCCGCTATAAAAAAGGTAAACTGAGCCTCTTCACCTGATGAAAAACGTGTATTATCATTAACATAGCGTTGCTTACCGCTTGAATCAAATGTATGTCCAAATGCAGCTCCTGCGACAGCACCGAGAGGGCCGCCTAATGCAAATCCTATAGTACCTCCAACAACTTTTCCAAACCAACCCATATTATTATACTTCCCCTTAAAAAAAAATTATTCAGTTATCATGCAAGAACTAATAAGTTAATGCATTCTCAGAAATTTACAAACTCAAAAAATAGCAAGATTCCTTAGCCCCATCACGTCAACCTATAATCACTAATCAAGGCGACACCACTGCCACCTTACGAAGAGTTTCGAGGCTTAAAAAATATGATAGAAAAATTAAAAGACAGATAGGAAAGATACAAGCAGTTATCTTAGAGGGGATTGCTTCTTTTCACTCGCAATGACAAGTTCACAGATGGCAAGCCATGTTCTAAATGGCGGAGAGAGAGGGATTCGAACCCTCGGTGCCGCTTTTGGCAGCACACACGATTTCCAGTCGTGCTCCTTCAGCCAGCTCGGACATCTCTCCGCAAGATAAGCAGTGGCGATCCTTGTGATCGCCCTGATTAGGGCGATCACAAGGATCGCCCCTATAAATTTAACGACTCGACTAAAGTCGCAGGGGAGTTTCAATAAGTTCCGAAACATTTAATTGTTGGCGGAGAGGGTGGGATTCGAACCCACGATCCCGTTATTAACAGGATACCGCTTTTCGAGAGCGGGGCCTTCAGCCGCTCGGCAACCTCTCCAAATACTAAAAAAATATATCCACTTCAGGTATAATCACACCTGAAGCTCATGCTCGTCAGGTTTTTGTTTCATAAAGCTAAAATGTTACAAAAAATATAATTTGGAGTGAGTAGGAGTCAATATAATTTTTGATTTGAACTGTCAATAAGCTCTAAATAATTTAAGAGTCCAAAGTTCTGCCATCATGCCGGTCCCGGATCGTGGTCCGGGATGACGGATTCGGCATCCGGCTTTATTAAGCTCTTGCAATTATTCTGGATTCCGGCTTTCGCCGGAATGACGTCACGATTAATTCATATTTTGCTTGAACAAGATTATTTTTTTTAGTATTTACCTCTTTTTTAAATAGTGCCTGAACGAAAACTGCTAATTTTCCCAATTTCTGCGTCAGGCTTAAATTTTAATCCTCAAAATACTCAATGTATTCCTGCGGTTAAAATTTGCGCCTTCCTTGAACTTGAAAAAATTTTCTAGTTTTCGTTCGGGCACTATTTAACACTTCAAGCACAAGCAAAGGAATTAATAAAATGGCTGAAGTCCTCCCTTTCAGAGGGATCTTATATAACCCGCAAAAAATTCGCAACTTGTCTGATGTAGTAACTCCGCCTTATGATGTTATTTCAAAGCAGGGGCAGCATGATTTCTACGAACGACATCCACAGAACATTATAAGGCTGATATTAGGCAAGACAACTGAGAACGATAATGTCAATAATAATTGTTATACCAGAGCATCTGACTTTTTAAAAAACTGGTTTTCAGAAAATATACTGGAACAGGACACAACGCCTGCGTTTTATTTAACATCCATGGATTTTTCTTTAGAAAATAAAACCATTACGCGATATGGAATTATTGCTTTAGTTGCTCTGGAACCGTTTAAAAATGGTGTTGTTCTTCCACATGAGAGTACATTTTCCAATATTAAAATGGGAAGATTTGAACTTATGAAGTCTTGCCACACCAATTTCAGCCCTATTTTTTCCCTTTATTCAGATAGTAAAAACATAATAATTGATAAATTAAAGGGGCCGGCATTAAAGCAGACACCAGTAATAGATTTCACTGATTATGATGGCCACAGGCACAGGATGTGGCGCATAACCGATTTAGATTCCTGCGGATATGTTTCCAATGCAATGCAGGAAAAAAGACTTTTTATTGCTGATGGGCACCATCGTTATGAAACTGCCCTTGACTATAGAGACTGGATATCGAGCAGTAATCCGGATTTTAATAAAGATCATCCGGCTAATTATGTAATGATGTATCTTAACAGCATGGAAGATACCGGATTGGTAATACTGCCTGCTCACCGCATGGTTAAAGGCTTGAAAAGTTCAATAACAACCTCTTTTATTAACAATGCAGAGGATTATTTTGATATTTTGACAATTCCTTTCAGGGACAGTGATTTCGAAAGAGCCCGGGCTGAATTTATATCGATTCTTAAATCAAATGCTTCAAAAAACATTATCGGGGTCTTGATGAAAGGCTCTATGGAATTTTATCTACTGACGCTTAAATCAGGTGTAATGGAGCGGATGTTTTCCAATGAACTTCCAGAAGCATTAAGAAATCTTGATGTTACCGTTCTAACCCATCTGATTTTTAAAGAGATATTTGGTTTTGATAATTCAAAATTAGATAACGAGAGCATTATAACTTATTCCAGCAGTGAAAAACAGGCCATAGAAGCGGCTGTTTCCGGCAAATGCGATATTTCCTTTATTATTAATCCAACAAAGATTGAGCAGGTAAGTAATATCGCAAATAAAGGCCTTATAATGCCAAGGAAATCAACATATTTTTATCCAAAGGTAATCACGGGTATTGTTTTAAATAAGCTATAGACTTTCAGATAATTAATTTCACTGCGTTATCAGTCGTCGACGTATAACTAATACCCCTTCCTCCTTCCGGCCTTGTTAATTATCTGAAAGTCTATGAACTCCTTGACGGCAAAAACATTTGTTTTACTTCGTTGGTGTATGAACCATCTTCACGGTAGATTATCAGAGGAGAAGCAATCGTTGCGCCCGGTCGACCCTCTTTGATCCCTTCGACAAGAATCAGTTTTGCTTCAGAGTTTCCGTTGGAATGAATAGTGCGAAGGAATTTCGGTTCAATATTGAAAGAGCGCATTTGTGTAATAATATCAGTTAGGCGGTCTGAGGAATAAACTGTTATAAATCTTCCGGAAGTACGCAGCATCCTGCGAGCGGTTTCAATAACGTCGAAATGTGTAGCTTTGATTTCATGTCTGGCAACAGCCTTTTGTTGATCAGGGTTCATTCTTCCGGATAAAACCTTCCAGTATGGAGGATTGCTGACGACCATATCAACCGGCCCTGAAATCATATCACAATTAAGCTCTTTCATATCTCGGCAAAGAATAGTAATCTGATTTTCCATATTGTTCGATTTAACATTTATAGTTGCGATATCAGCGAGTTCTTTCTGCACCTCAATTCCATAAACTGTGAGTTTCGGATTGCGGTACGCCATTATCAGGGGGATAATGCCGCAGCCCGTTCCTAGATCAAGAATCCTGCCGCCCGGACACTTGCCGGCATGATAGGCCAATAAAACAGCATCTATGGAAAAACGGTAACCAGACCGGTTTTGCTTAACCTTTATTTTGCCATTGAAAAAAGTATCAGTTGAAAAATCTTTCATTAAGTGCATCCGTTCAGGGTTTACAGTTCACGGTTCACGGTTAAAATGCATCAGTCATTGCATAGTTCATTGAAAAAAACCGTAAACCGTAAACTGTAAACCGTAAACCGTTACTATATACTTCCGATTTTAAATTTTATTTCTTCGACCAGTTTTTTCCCTGCTGAAATGTTTATTTTTGTTAATATATCGTTTTTTAAAAACTGGAGC
>JAJSZW010000143.1:0-8633 GCA_030262895.1 Deltaproteobacteria bacterium
TGGGATTGTTTGTAAGCAGCCTCATCTTTCTGACCCCAAGATCCACCAGAATCTGAGCGCCCATACCGTAATTTCTCATATCAGGCTTGAATCCGAGCTTTTCGTTTGCCTCAACTGTATCAAGGCCCTGATCCTGAAGTGCGTAAGCTTTCAACTTGTTCACAAGACCAATTCCCCTGCCCTCCTGCCTGATATAAAGAAGCACACCTGCGCCATCTTCTTCTATCTTTTCCATTGCTTTATGAAGCTGGTCTCCACAGTCGCATCTAAGAGAACCAAATATATCCCCGGTCAGGCATTCCGAATGCACTCTGACAAGCACCGGTTTTTCCGGATCAATTTCTCCCTTAACCAGGGCAATATGAAGCAGATCATCAATATCATTTTCATATACAATGGCTTTGAACTCACCTGCATATGCGGTAGGTATAACCGTTTCTGCAACCATATGTACAAAAGATTCCTTGCTCATACGGTATTCTATAAGATCTGCAATAGTACATATTCCGATACCATGTTTTTCACTGAATTCCTCAAGAGACGGCATTCTGGCCATAGTACCATCATCGTCCATTATTTCGCAAATAACACCGGCCGGCTTTAAACCTGAAAGGGATGCCAGATCAACAGACCCTTCTGTCTGACCCGACCTGACCATAACACCCCCTTCTTTTGCTCTTAGGGGGAATACATGTCCCGGCCTGACAAGATGGCCCGGTTTAGCACCATCTGCGACTGCTGTAAGAATTGTGGTAGCACGGTCAGCAGCGGAAATTCCTGTTGTTACACCGCAGCTCGCCTCTATTGATATAGTAAAACCTGTTTTAAATTGAGATGTATTGTTGTCAACCATAAGCGGAAGATCAAGGGCATCAAGCGCTTCACCTTTCATAGAGAGACATATCAGCCCTCGTCCATATTTAGCCATGAAATTAATGGCTTCAGGAGTAACTGCTTCGGCAGCCATCGTCAAATCACCTTCATTTTCACGGTCTTCGTCATCAACGAGAATAACCATTCGACCGGCTTTTATCTCCTGAATAGCTTCTTCAATACTAATAATCGGCATTTTTCCTAATTTCTCCTGTTTATTTCAAACATGCTTCAAAACATGTTTCAATCATTAAAAAATTCATTTAAAAAAACCGTGAACTGTGAACGGTTAAAGAAAACCGGATTTCGCCAGAAATTGCTTATCAATAGACGATTTTCCAGTTTTTTGCTCTTTATCATCATTTCTTACAAATCGCTCAACATATTTTCCTATCATATCTGTTTCAATGTTAACATGATCTCCGATCTTTTTGAGGCCTATGTTAGTCAGCTTTGCGGTATGAGGAATTATGCTCACCTCAAAACTCATCTTATCACAATTATTTATGGTAAGACTGATACCATCTACTGCAACTGATCCCTTTCTGATCATGTAATGAGATAAGGATTCAGGCACCTCAAACGTAAATATTATAGCATTCCCTGATGTCTTTATGCTTTTTACCGAGCCTGTTTCATCTATATGTCCTGAAACAAGGTGGCCGTCTATACGATCGGAAAAACGGAGTGCGCGCTCAAGATTAACCCGATCTCCAATCTTTGCTCTGCCGAATGTTGTTTTGGAAAGGGTTTCAGGTGACACATCAACCTCAAAACTTTTCCCCTCAATCACAACAGCCGTCAGGCAGGCACCGCTAACTGCAATGCTGTCTCCTGTTTTAGTTTGGTCAAGGGGGTAATCAGCTTCAATGGTAAAACGCTTACCCTGTCCTGAAGGACGAATCTTTGTAATAGTGCCGAGTCCTTCTATTATCCCTGTAAACATATAGTCATCCGTTACTTAATATATCCTTCGATCATTACATCATCACCAAAACGGTGAACATTTATATTCCTGACTGGAATGCAATTCTTCATTAAATCAGGCCCGGGGCCCATGCACATGGGGATACCATCATCTCCTCCAAGTATTTTTGGAGCATAAAAAAATATCACCTTATCAACTATTCCTGCTGAAAGCGCAGATGCATTAACCCGGCTTCCACCTTCAATCAGCAGACTCGTTATCTCCAAAGCCCCGAGATGTACCATAAGTGAAGCAAGATCTATAAGGCCGTCCTTCACCGGAGCTTCAATAATTTTAGCGCCTTTTTTTTCTATTCTGTTTTTTTTATCTTTTGAAACAGAACTACAAGTTATTATAATTGTATCTGAATCGGAATCAAGCTGCAATACCCTGGCCTCTTCAGATATAGAAAGGTTGGTATCAAGTATTATTCTGGCAGGGTCCAAACCATTCATATCGTCCAACCGGGTGGTCAAGCTGGGATCATCAATTTTAACGGTATTAACACCGACCATAATTGCATCTGCAGTATGACGAAGCTTATGGACAAATCTTCTCGATTCTTCACCTGAAACCCATCTGGCATCACCTGTTCTAGTTGCAATACGTCCATCCAAAGTAGCCGCACATTTTAAAGTTACAAACGGAGAACCGGTTTCGACGAATTTTATAAAAGCCTCATTTAGTTTTTTTGCTTCATCCTCACAAATTCCAAGAGTAACATCTATGCCTTTGTTTTTTAAATAAGCTATGCCGCCCCCTTTAACATCGGGGTTGGGGTCTTTCATTGCAACAACGACTCTCTTTATACCGGCCTCTGCAATTTTTAAAGTGCATGGCAGTGTACGGCCTGTATGATTGCATGGCTCAAGTGTAACGTAAAGTGTCCCGCCTGCTGCCGAAGTTTTTGCATCATTAATGGCATTGATTTCTGCATGGGCTTTGCCGACAGCTTTATGGTATCCCTTACCAACAACTTTGCCGTCTTTAACAATAACCGCTCCGACCATGGGGTTTGGTGATGTAAAGCCCAACCCCTTCTCGGCAAGCTCAAGCGCCATTTTCATGAAATACTTATCGTCCATAATACTTATCTTTGCAAGGCTATAAACTACGCTTTTTGAAACGGTCAGGATTATAAGAGCTCGGTCAAAAGGAAAAATCAAACCACGAAAAACACGAAGGGGCACGAAGATTAGAATTAATGCTTTTTATAATTTCTTTGTGTTCTTCGCGAGCTTCGTGGTGAAAAAAACATAATAAAAAGCAAAAATTAAGACCTTCCGAGGTATAGTTTATATTCTGATAAACCTACTGTTTGCTTAGAAGGTTCTTCAGCTCAGAAACAAAATCATTTACATCTTTGAATTCTCTGTAAACCGATGCAAACCTGACATATGCGACATCATCTATCTCATGCAGCTTTACCATAACCCTTTCACCGATAATTGATGAGGGGATTTCTTTTTCACCGGTTTCTCTGAGATCTCGCTCCAGATCTTCAATAAACTCTTCAATGACATTAATGCTGATGTTGCGTTTTTCGCAGGCTCTCTTCATGCCCGCACCTACGTTCTCCCTGTTGAAAACCTCTCGGCGTCCATCCTTCTTGATAATCATAACAGGAATTTCTTCAATATGTTCGTAGGTAGTAAAACGCCTGCTGCATTCAATACACTCTCTGCGTCTTCGTATTACATTGCCGTCCCTGGTTAATCTGGAATCTATAACCTTGTTGTTGGTTTCTCCACAAAATGGACACTTCATGAGTTTCCCCTGCCCTGTATTTAATGGTTTCCATATTTTATTAGTTCAACATTTGCTTCTTTAAACATCTCTATTGACATAGCATCCGCATATCCCGAATGATAACAAATTTTAGTTATGCCGGCGTTTATTAGCATTTTAGCACATATTAAACATGGCTGATTAGTACAGAAAAGCGTTGCATCTTTTATGGAAACGCCATGTAATGCAGCCTGAATAATAGCATTCTGCTCTGCATGGATGCCACGACACAGCTCATGCCTCTCACCGGATGCTATATTCAATTCTTCACGAAGGCAGCCAATATCAAGACAGTGCTTAAGTCCGGAAGGGGCTCCGTTATATCCAGTAGTCAGTATTCTTTTATCCTTAACGAGCAAAGCACCAACCGCTCGTCTGCGACATGTTGAACGTTTTGCAACAAGATGGGCAATATCCATAAAATAGGTTTCCCATGAAGGTCGCATACCATTATCTGACATTTTATTATATTATCCGATATTTTATTAATCGTCTATCTATACGCCATAAAGCATCATTCTGCAACCCGTTGCTTAAATCGGAAAATTATTACAAAGCTCGCCGGCCTTCTGCCTGGCAGTACCAATTACCTTGTCATTATTATGATTTTTGAGCACATCAATAATAATCCCCGCAATAATTTCCATCTCAGGTTCTTTCATACCTCTTGTAGTTATAGCAGGTGTACCTAGTCTTATACCACTTGTTACAAAAGGACCTAACTTTTCAAAAGGTATGGAATTTTTGTTGACAGTAATGCCCGCTCGGCCCAATACTTCTTCAGCATCCTTTCCAGTAATGTTGAGATTTCTCAAATCAGCAAGCACCATGTGGTTATCCGTGCCGTCAGATATAAGCTTCATACCGCTTTTCATCAAATTTTCTGCAAGGGCATTTGCATTTTTTACTACATTAATCTGATATGTCCTGAAAGCTTCACTAAGGGCTTCCTTAAAGGCAACCGCTTTGGCCGCAATGACATGCATCAGTGGCCCCCCCTGTATCCCAGGGAAAACCTGTCTGTTTAACTTAGTACTGTAGTCCGTTTTGGCTAATATTAACCCGCCCCTGGGCCCTCTGAGGGTTTTGTGGGTTGTGGAAGTTACAACATCAGCAAATGGAATAGGAGAGGGATGAACTCCCGCTGCTACCAATCCGGCTATATGAGCCATATCTACAACTAAATAAGCGCCAACTGATTCAGAAATTTCAGCAAATTTTTCAAAATCTATTATACGCGGATAGGCGCTTGCACCGGCAATAATCATCTTTGGTCTATGTTTTTCCGCCAATAAAGCTACTTCTTCATAGTCGATTCTTTCTGTATCTTCTTTTACTCCATAGTGAACAAAATTATAAAGCCTGCCTGAAAAACTTACAGGACTTCCGTGAGTAAGGTGCCCACCATGAGAGAGAGCCATGCCAAGAACGGTATCACCTGGATTTAATAGTGCAAAATATACCGCCATATTGGCCTGGGAACCTGAATGAGGCTGCACATTGGCATACGCCGCATTGAAAAGTTTTTTAGCTCTTTTGACGGCCAGTCTCTCGGCAACATCAACGTATTCACAACCTCCATAATAGCGCTTATCGGGATATCCTTCAGCATATTTATTCGTTAGCACACTGCCCTGAACAGCCATAACAGCCCGGCTTGCAATATTCTCTGAGGCTATAAGTTCCAAAGTGTTGCTTTGCCTGTCAATCTCCTTTGCAATTGCATCGGCAATTTCAGGATCTATATTTGAAATATCTTTTAAATCCAATTATTATTCCTTTTTATATAGACTTTCAGATAATTAATTTCACAAGGCCAGAAGGAGGAAGGCGTATTAGTTATACGTCAACGACTGATAACACAGTGAAATTATTTATCTGAAAGTCTATATCTGGTCAAACTTTTCTATTCTGTGTCGATGTCGCCCGCCTTCAAATGGTGTTTCAAGCCATGCTTCAAGCATTGCCATAGCAAGAGATTCCCCTGTAACGCGCGCCCCTATAACCAATATATTGGAATTGTTGTGACGCCTGCTCATAATAGCTGAAAAAAGATCGCTGCAAAGAGCAGCTCTTACATGCGAAAATCTGTTGGCAACCATTGACATTCCTAGCCCTGTCCCACACAGAAGTATCCCGCGCTCAAACTTTCCCTTTGAAACCGCTGAGGCAACCTTGATTCCAAAATCCGTATAATCTACTGAATCCTCACTATCAGTGCCGACATCTTCAACGTCAATGCCGCTTTCAATGATATAAGCCTTGATCTTTTCCTTCAAATGATAAGCAGCATGATCACTGCCTATAATGACAGGTGTTTTATTTTCATACATTTTTTAATACCTTTAGATAGACTTAAGGCTGAAGTCCACCTTCCACCTTCAGCCTATCCCCCTTCAGCATACCAATATATATCCGCAAGGGAAAAATGTTTTTTTGATAAATAGATAGATGCGAAACTTGAGTATGGAGCAATAAATTTAATTGGGAATACAAAATTTTGGACTGTTAGTCATTATGGTATTTTCTAAAAACAAGTGACGCATTTGTCCCTCCAAAACCAAAAGAATTGGACATCGCAATCTCAACTTTTTTCTTACGTGCAGTATTAGCAACATAATCAAGGTCGCACTCTTCGGAAGGATTATCAAAATTTATAGTCGGAGGAATAATATCTTCATTAATTGCAAGAGTTGTGAAAACCGACTCAATTCCACCGGCACCACCAAGCAGATGTCCGGTCATTGATTTAGTGGAACTGATCGCTACCGAATAAGCCTTGTCTTTGTATACCTGCTTGATTGCCATTGTCTCATAAAGATCGTTAAGCTGAGTTGATGTACCATGAGCATTAATGTAATCTACTTCATGATATGAAATTCCTGCATCATCAAGAGCGGCCTGCATACACCTTGCAGCGCCTTCTCCATCAGGAGAAGGCGCGCTCATGTGATATCCGTCTCCGCTCATACCATATCCACAAACTTCAGCATAAATACGAGCACCCCTTTCCAATGCCCCTTCGAGAGTTTCAAGAATAAGAATACCGCTTCCTTCACCCACAACAAAACCATCACGATCACGGTCAAAGGGGCGCGATGCTTTTTCAGGCTCAGCATTACGAGTTGACAGAGCTTTCATAGCATTAAAACCAGCGATACAGGTTGGTGTAACAACAGCCTCAACACCTCCTGTTATCATAACATCTGCAGCGCCTCTTTTTATGATTTTGAATGAATCACCGACAGCATGTGTTCCTGCTGCACATGCAGTTGCAACTGAAGCATTGGGCCCCTTGGCGCCCAAGTAAATAGAAACTATTCCAGGAGCCATGTTCCCAATCATCATAGGAATAAAAAATGGAGTTACCCTTTTGGGGCCCTTGGTGTCAAGGACTCTCTGAGTTTCCTCCATTATAGAAAGTCCTCCCAAACCGCATCCTGTCAGGACTCCAGTCCTGTTCGCATTGGAGCTGTCGATTACCAAACCCGAATCTTCAAGCGCCATACGGGAAGCTGCAACAGCATAAGCAATAAATAGCTGTGTACGTTTTGCGTCTTTTTTCGTAAGATAATCCTCTGGTTTAAAACCCTTTACTTCTCCTGCAATCTTTGTGTCAAAATCTTTAGTATCAAACCTGGTTATCTCACTTATTCCTGATTTTCCGGCACAAAGCGCCGACCAAGTATTTTCAACACCTATACCAAGAGGTGTTATCAGCCCTACGCCGGTAACAACTACCCGTCTATCCAAGAAAACCTCCTTTTTCGTAGCTACTCAGGTGGATAGACTGAAGACTGAAGGCCAAAGCTCCGTGACAGCCTTCCACCTTCAGCCTTCAGTCTATCCACCTTTAAAAGTCACCTTTTTTCTTATTTAGTAAGCGTTCACGGAATATTGAAATTAGAAAATAGAAATTGGAAATTTGGCCTTCATGCTTTTGTACTGTTCTTTCCAATTTCTATTTTAATCTCTCCCCAATTTCTACTTTCCAATTTCAAGTTTCAAACCGTGAACGGTTACCTTATTTACGAATGTTGACGAGTATATTCAATAGCATTCTGTACAGTAAGAATTTTCTCGGCATCATCATCAGGAATATCTATATCGAATTCCTCTTCCATTGACATTATAAGTTCAACAAGATCGAGCGAATCCGCCCCTAAATCATCCACAAATGATGCCTCGGGCACAACCTCATCCAAATCAACACTTAATTTTTCTGCAATAATCTTTTTTACTTTATCCTCAACTGACATTAAGTTTTCTCCTTTTACATATACATTCCACCATTTACATGGATTACCTGACCCGTAATGTATGCTGCATCATCTGAAGCCAGAAATTTAACAGCAGCGGCAACATCTTCGGGTTGTCCCCCTCGACGCATCGGCACCTGATCCAGCATAGCCGTCCTCGCCTTTTCAGAAAGCGCTGCTGTCATGTCTGTCTCTATAAAACCAGGAGCAACTGCATTTACAGTAACATTTCTGGCGGCAAGTTCTTTTGCCGCTGTTTTTGTCAGCCCAATTAATCCTGCCTTTGAAGCAGAATAATTCGCCTGTCCCGGGTTACCGCTTACACCAACAACAGACGCTATATTTACTATACGGCCATAGCGCTGCTTCATCATGATTTTTGCGGCAAGTCTTGTGCAGGTAAACGCGCCTTTTAAGTTTATATTTAACACCATATTCCAGTCGTTCTCATTCATGCGAACCAAAAGCCCATCTTTGGTAATACCAGCATTGTTAACAAGAATATCCACACGACCGGTTTCATTAACTATTTTCTCAAAAAAAGCTTCGACGTCTTTTGCATCTGCGACGTCAACACTCATGCTAGCTGCCGAACTTCCCAGGTCGGCAACCATTTTTTCTGTTTCAGCAGCAGCAGCCTCTTCAGCCTCGGGATTACCTGGAGAAAAATAGTTGAAATAGATTTGAGTATCCGGATTTGCCAGGGAAAGGCAAATGGATCGTCCAATACCTCTTGAAGCACCTGT
>JAJSZW010000143.1:8643-8724 GCA_030262895.1 Deltaproteobacteria bacterium
TTTCAGGCATAATTACCTCTCAAATAATATGTCCGCAACCATATCCATATCTTTAATGACATTTTCATAGCTGCCAAGCAG
>JAJSZW010000144.1 GCA_030262895.1 Deltaproteobacteria bacterium
AATGCAGAAGAGGCTCAATGAAGTGGCTTTAGTAACCGGAGCGAGTCGGGGAATTGGAAGAGCTATCTCGGTGCAATTGGCAGGGGATGGATTTGATCTTTGCTTGGTGGCTAGAGGTCGAGAAAAGCTCGAACAGACTGCTCGGAGGTGCCACAAGACGAATCCCAAGATACGCATCCTCATCCTTCCCTGTGATCTGACTCGTATAGAAGAGATTCCTGGGATTGTTGCAAAGTGTGTAAAGCAGCTAAAGGGATTGGATTTATTAGTCAACAATGCGGGAATGAACGTGCAGAATGTGTGTTCTTCAGCGTCGATGGAGACTTGGGATAGGGAACTGACTTTGAATTTATTGACGCCGATGCATTTGTCTCATTTTGCGGCGCCTCATTTGATCAACTCAGGATCTAAAGGGTCTGCAAGGAGGGGAGGGCACGTTATCATGATCTGCTCCCTGATTTCCAAGACGAGACCCGTCGCGGGGATGTCTGCATATACGTGCACCAAGTACGGGCTTCGGGGTTTTGGATATGGTATTTTTGAGGATTTGCGCGAGCGAGGAGTAAGTGTTACCAATATCTATCCGAGCTTAACAAACACAGAGTTAGGATCGCAATTTCGAAGAGGGTTCTCAGACCTGTGCGGGTTAAGCCAGGATGAGATGCTCAAGCCTTCGGATATAGCTCAGTCCGTTTCGTTTGCAGTAAAGGAGAGTCGAAGACCTACGAGTTGTGTGGTTGAGATGGTGATAGACTCACAACTTCCGCTTTTTCTCCAAAACAAAGAGGCGGTGCAACATGAGTGGGCTCACATCGAAGACGCCCTTAAACAAGTCTCAACATTATCGGTTGAAGAAAATGTAGCCATTGTTACCGGAGGAAGTCGAGGGATTGGCGAGGCCGCTGCTTTCGCTCTAGCCAAGGGCGGGATTAAGAAAATAGCTCTTGTCGCTCGAAACGTGGCTATTCTAAGGGAAGCGGCTGACAAAATCGAGCGCTTGGTTCCCGGCACGGAGTGCCTTCCTCTGTCGGCCGACATAACGGATGCTACAGAAGCTCAAGGGGCTGTCTCTGAGTGCATACACAAGTTAGGAGGGATTTCGGTACTTGTAAATTCCGCCGGGATCAATCGCCGACGCTCAGTGGTAAGCTCCGACCCAAGAATATGGGACGAAGTGTATTGTTTGAACTTGAAAGGCTCTATGGACATGACCAGGTTATGTCTGCCGTATCTTGTCGCGAGTCGCCGATCCGGCCTGCTCTCGTCGGTCATTTTCATCAACACTATCTTCAGCTTGGCCAATGTGGGAACTGCCGGCGAAGCTTCGTATTACTTCACAAAAATGGGGCTGAGAGGTTTTGCGCAGTGCTTGTGGGAAGACACTCGACATTTGGGTGTCAAGGTTACTAGCATTTTCCCCTCGTTAGTGAGCACCCCGCTGGGACGGAAGGCTGGACCGACTCCCTATGTTCAAACAAAGGAAATGATACCTCCTGAAGCTGTGGGGGAAGCCGTCAGTTACGCCGCACAGACATCGCATTCCTGCTGTCCAACGGAAATTGCTATCAAAACTCAACATAACTTGTACAAGATATTTCAAGAGTATGATAAGGCGATCGTTGAAGAAAAACAATGAAGAGATGAGCTCATTTTCTGCCAAGCTTTAATTCCGGACTTCAATGCTCTGCTATTGAATACATTTGTGAAACGGCCAGTCCGGGACCAGCGTAGCCCCTTTTCCGTCTTTGTTCTAGTCAAACCTTGATTATTCCATTTAGTTTTTTATAAATCATCTTGATCCTACAATCGTCACTTGTTTTTAATTGCACTTTAACATGACAATTTGGGGTCAAACCTTGATTATTATAATAGAGCTTGACACCATAGTTTTCTTAACATTTAAATTATTCTACCTCTTGATACTTGACAAACAAACTCACTATTGTACAATTGTCATAAATACATATGCTGGAGGTAACATGGATGTTGTAATTGATACATCTGCATTGATTGCGGTTATTGTTGGTGAACCTGAACGTAATAGGATTGTTGAATTTACTACTGGAAATACACTCATTGGACCTGGTTCTATTCCATGGGAAATTGGCAATGCCTTTTCGGCTATGTTTAAACAGAACAGGTTGACACTTGAGGAAGCCCGGAAGGGTCTTGTAATTTTCGATAGTATCCCTCTTCGGTATATTAAACCAGACTTTGTTAATGCCTTAAAAATATCCAAACAAGCCAACATGTATGCATACGATGCCTATTTCCTGGATTGCGCTATTAAACATAAAGCACCGCTATTAACTTTGGATCGAAAGCTAAAGAAAGCTGCTCAAAATTTCAAAGTCGAAACCATGGAGGTCTAAAATGCAAGTTTATACATATTCAGAAGCCCGACAAAAGCTCGCTATAGTTCTTGAACAGGCTGAAAATACTGGAAAAGTACTAATCCGAAGAAAAGACGGGCGAACTTTCGCGTTGGTTCCGGAAAAAATCGCTTCTTCACCTTTAGATGTCCCTTCGATTAAAGCGAATATTACGACGCAAGAAATAGTGGATATTGTTCGAGAAGGAAGAGAAAGGTAGAACAAGTTACTTCAGCAGCCAGCCAGGACGCGGCGGCTGTGGGTGTTCGAAAGGGGGATGGGCAGGGGGACGCCCATGAAAATATGCGTTGCATATTAGAGTGTGGTATGTGATTACTTATGCCAAGAAAAGCAAGAATTGACGCACCAGGAGCATTGCATCATATTATATGTCGAGGGATTGAACGAAGGCGGATATTTTACGACAATGCCGACAGAGATGATTTTGTTAAGCGGCTCAGTGTCATTTTATTAGATACAGCAACGCCTTGCTATGCCTGGGCATTGATTCCCAACCACTTTCATCTTTTTCTTCGAACCGGCACAGTGCCTATAGCCACTGTGATGCGCCGGCTGCTCACCGGTTATGCTGTAAGCTTTAACCGCCGGCATCGCAGACACGGGCACGTATTCCAGAATCGTTATAAATCCATTTTATGCCAGGAAGATCCATATCTGCTGGAACTGGTTCGCTATATCCATTTAAATCCATTACGGGCAAGAGTGGTATCAGGCCTAAAGGAATTGGATCGTTATCCTTACAGCGGTCACAGCAGGCTGATGGCAAAAATCAAGGATCAATGGCAAGATGTGGATACGGTGTTGGCGTTATTTGGCAAACAGAAATATGCTGCCCGAAAACAATATAGAGTATTTGTTGAAAAAGGGATATTAGAGGGGAAGAAATCGGAGTTGACCGGAGGCGGACTGATTCGAAGCGCCGGAGGCTGGGGTGTTCTCAAATCGTTGCGACGTATGAACGTCCACTTTAAGAGCGATGAACGCATACTGGGAGACAGCGATTTTGTCGAGAGGGTGTTATGCGGTGCGACAGAAAAGATGGAACGTAAGTACCGGCTTGAAGCAATGGGATACGACTTTGACACAATTGTTGAAAGGGTTTCCGAGATATTTAAAATAGCGGTCAAATATATATTATCGCCAGGCAAACAACCGGAACGTGTCACGGCCCGCAGTGTTTTAGCTTATTGGTCTGTCAGGGAATTGGTTATTTCAGGAACTAAAGTAGGGGAAAGATTGGGTCTAAGCCAGTCAGCGGTAAGCAGGGCAGTTCAAAGAGGTGAACAATTGGTTTCTGAGCATCGATTATTTCTATATGATACATGAAACGCATAATTGCATGGGCGTCCCCCCCCCTTGGAGGCATAGACGATGAGAGACCATTACGATTTCTCCAAAATGAAAGGACGTAAAAATCCTTACATCAAGTATCTAAAACAACCGATAACTATGCGGCTGGACCGTGACACCGTTTCCTATTTCAAGTCCATGGCGGAGGAAACAGGTATCCCTTATCAGAACCTGATCAATCTTTATTTTCGTGACTGTGCGCTTCATCACTGAAAACTACACATGAAGTGGCATCCTGAAAGTGCCGAACTTGGCGCTTGAGAGGGCCTTGGCAAAGCCATTCAAAACGAAGTCTAAGTAGGTGGATAGACTGAAGCTCCCTTTCACCTTCAGTCTTCTACCTTCAGCCTATCCACCTAACTTTAACTATGACAACAAGTTTGAACGACAAATTATCCGGCACGCCCAATGATCCCGGTGTCTATCTTATGAAGGATGCTGAAGGAAAAGTTATTTATGTGGGCAAGGCCAAAAACCTTAAAAAAAGGCTTTCCTCATATTTCAAACAATCCGGACAGATAAATTTGAAAACAAGGGTTCTGGTTAAAAAAGTTTCAAGTTTTGATACAATTATAACAAGAACCGAAAAAGAGGCCCTGATCCTCGAATCAAATCTTATCAAACAATACAGGCCAAGGTATAACGTGATACTGAAGGATGACAAAAGATATCCTTCGCTGCGTCTGGATATAAAAAGTCAGTATCCAGGCCTGAATATTGTTAGAAAGATAGAAAAAAACGGCGCGCAGTACTTCGGCCCTTTTTCATCTTCCCAGGCTGTTCGACAGACTTTAAAAATAATCCACAAGACATTCAAACTTCGCAAATGTAAAACAAAAAATTTTAAAGAAAGGTCACGTCCATGCCTTAACTATCAAATAGACACATGTCTCGCGCCATGCTGTCTGGATGTTGATGACAAAACTTATAATGAAATTGTTAAAGAAGTTGTTCTGTTTTTAAAAGGGAGGACTCCTGAGCTTATTAAAAAAATAAAAAAACAGATGACATCTGCGGCTATAGATCAGGACTATGAAAGAGCTGCAGTGCTCAGAGACAAGATTTTCGCACTTGAAAAAATTCTTGAAAAACAGGTTGCAGTAACTACAGACTTTAAAGACAGAGATGTAATTGCCATTGCTGATTCGCCTGAAATTTTACTCATAGCTCTGCTTTTCGTCCGTGGCGGATATCTTTTGGGGAAAATGCGTTTCAGTTTTACAAAAACCATATCAACAAAAGCAGAAATGGTTAGTGCATTTATCAGACAGTATTATGAAAAAACACATTTTATTCCTCAAGAGGTCTTTGTCCCGATCCCCTTAGAAGATACTTGCGTACTTGAAGACTGGTTAACCGCCATAAATCAAAAAAAAGTCAGGATCCTGTATCCCAGAAGAGGGGAAAAGGCCCAACTTCTTAAGATGGCGGCACATAATGCACAAAACAGTCTAAAAGATCTGACAGCTTCTAATGATGCTGCAATTGACATTTCCGTCAGGCTTCAAAAAAGGCTCAGAATGGACAAAATGCCGGAACGTATAGAATGCTTTGACAACTCCAATATATCCGGGACAGAGCCTGTGGCAGGTATGGTAGTTTTTGAAAACGGCAAACCCAACAAGTCCTTATATCGTAAATATAAAATAAAAACAGTTAATAAACAAAATGACTATGCATACATGGCTGAAATACTTGCCAGACGATATGGCAAAGGGGAAAAATCAAAGCCTTATCCTGATCTGCTTGTAGTAGATGGTGGCAAGGGGCATCTGAATATTGCTTTATCAATTATAAAAAAGTTTAAAATTGAAAAAAACCTTGAAGTGATAGGTATAGCAAAAAAAGATGTGACCAGGGGAGAAACAAACGATAAGGTTTACCAGCCGGGCAGGGCAAACCCTGTTAATTTCGGCAGGGAAGGGGATCTCCTTCTATTTTTACAAAAAATAAGGGATGAAGCTCACCGCTTTGCGATTTCTTTTCATCGTAAACGTAGAGACAAGAAATCTATACATTCCGTTCTTGATACTGTTCCCGGTATAGGCAAAAAAAGGAAAGAAACACTTCTTAAACATTTCGGAACGATAGATAAAATACGTAAAGCAACACTTGAAGAACTTGTAACCCTGCCGGGAATAAATCGTAAGATAGCAGAAGAATTAAAAAGGAATTGAATAGTGAAAATTGAATAGTGAAAATTTAAGGAATTCTGTCAATTTTCAATATAAGTTCTTTAACCGCATCAGCCGATCTTTTAAGAGCTGCATTTTCCTCATCAGTAAGTATAATCTGTATAATCTCTTCTATGCCGTTTGAGCCTAATTTTACAGGAACCCCTATAAAAAGATCGTTTATTCCATACTCGCCTTCAAGATATGCTGCACATGGAAGAATCTTCTTTTTGTCCTTAAGAACAGCTTCAGCCATTTCTACAGCCGCAGATGCCGGAGCATAGTAGGCGCTTCCTGTTTTTAAAAGCCCTACAATTTCAGCCCCGCCCTTCCTGGTTCTTTCAACCAGAGCATCAATTCTCTCCTTTGAAAGCAATTCAGTAACAGGTATTCCAGCAACAGTTGAATAGCGCGGCAAGGGTACCATTGTATCGCCATGTCCGCCTAAAACAAATGCGTGCGTATTTTCAACAGAAACATTAAGCTCCATTGATATAAAAGCCCTGAACCTGGCCGAGTCTAATACTCCGGCCATGCCGATTACTCTATTCCTGGGGAAATTGCTTGCCTTATAAGCAACATGACACATAGCATCAAGAGGGTTGCTGACAATAATAAGGACAGCATCAGGGGAAAATCGTGCTATCTGTTCAGTGACGCTTTTCATAATCTTTGCATTGGTGCTTAAAAGATCATCACGACTCATTCCGGGCTTTCTTGCTATACCTGCTGTAATGATAACAACATCGGATTTTTCTGAAGCCTCATAATTATTGCTGCCGATAAGACCGGCATCATGTTTTTCAATCGGCGCCGCCTCCGCAAGGTCAAGAGCTTTCCCTTGCGGCACACCTTCAATAATATCAATCAGTACGACATCGCATAGTTCTTTTTCAGCCAGACGCTGCGCTGTAGTAGCTCCCACATTGCCTGCTCCGACTACGGTTACTTTTTTATCCATAAATTCTCCTATACTATAGACTTTCAGATAAATAATTTCACTGCGTTATCAGTCAAAATCCTCGACGACGTACACGTCAGCACGACTTACTCAGATTTTTTCTTCTATCCTTGTGAAATGAATTATCTAAAAGTCTATAGTTTGCTTTACTCACAATTGATCGAGTGGTTGACCATTTTTCCGCTCAACTATTTAACGATATCTAAAACTATCATAGTTCTCCATTATTGACAATAATTATAAAATCATGGATATTAATCTGGAAACTTTTTGATATTTATAATTACTGAAAGGACAAACACCATGGAACAAATCGTATTTGAAACTGATTTTCCAAAATTAAATTTACTAAAACGAGGAAAGGTAAGAGATATGTACGATCTTGGCGAAACTCTTTTAATGGTCGCCACTGATCGAATCTCAGCATTTGATGTGATAATGCCAGATCCGGTGCCGGAAAAAGGAAAAATTCTTACACAGATTTCCCTGTTCTGGTTTGATGTAATGAAGCCTGTTATATCTAATCATATTATTTCCAGTAATGTTGACGACTATCCTGAGATCTGCAAACCTTACGCAGAAATGCTTCGCGATAGGAGCATGCTTGTAAAAAAAGCCGAACCCCTTCCTATTGAATGCGTTGTAAGGGGTTATATATCCGGGTCGGGCTGGAAATCCTATCAGGAATCAGGGATTGTCTGCGGTATAAAACTGCCTGATGGTTTACAAGAATCTGAAAAGCTCCCTGAACCTATTTTTACACCTTCAACAAAGGAAGATATTGGTGTTCATGATGTAAACATTAATTTTGAAGAAGCTGTAAAAATAATAGGCAGAAACCTCGCAGAAAAGGTAAAAGAGATAAGTCTTTCAATTTATAAAAAAGGGGCTGAACTGGCTGATAAAAAGGGCATAATAATTGCGGATACAAAATTTGAATTCGGCATTTTTGAAAATGATATCATTCTTATAGATGAAATACTGACCCCTGATTCATCCAGGTTCTGGCCCAAAGAGTCTTACAGTCCTGGTCAGTCGCAAAAGAGTTACGACAAACAGTATTTAAGAGATTATCTTATTTCAATCAACTGGGACAAAGTACCACCAGCTCCTTTTCTTCCAAAAGAAGTGGTCAAGAATACACGTAAAAAATATCTTGATGCATTAAACCTGATTACCGGAAAAAGTTATGGACTTTGAAAACAATCAGGTTCCACTGTCACTTATAGATTCAAAGGATCAAGCCTTTCGCATTACAACCGAGACAGATATAGATGATCTTTTAGATTCTATTAAGAATGTGGGTTTGATAAATCCCCCGATATTAATAAAAAAAAAGTCAAAGTATACCATCATATGCGGTTTCCGCCGAATTGCGGCATGCCGGATACTTGGTTTGTTGAATATTGAGGCAAAAATTCCGGGCTCAAACGCTAACGAGCTTGACTGCCTTAAATTTGCAATAACAGACAATTCATTCCAAAGGCCGCTCAACCTGATTGAACAGTCCAGAGCACTTTTTATGCTTTCCGGCTTTTTCAAAGATATTACAAGTCTCGCTGACGCAGCGTCATCACTTGGTCTGCCGCGTAATCCATCTCTTATAAAGAAAATAATAAATATCTATCATCTTCCATCGCCCATTCAAAACTGTGTACTATCCAACATTATTTCTCTTTCAATGGCAGTGGAACTCGGTAGATTTGAAAAACATGCCGGAATTACTTTTGCTG
>JAJSZW010000145.1 GCA_030262895.1 Deltaproteobacteria bacterium
ATGAATAAAGAAAAAGAAATGATAGAACGTAATATTGAGATTAGCGCTGAGTTTAGCCGGTATTTATTTGAACATCCGGAATTGGAAGAAAAACTTCCCGTTGGCGCTGAAGTTATACTTTTGCCTGAGTTTGATAAAGAACTGAAGGAATATAATCTCAGATTAGGGAAAAGCATAGAATCTGAGGATGGGAAAGTAGTATATATAGCCATAAAGAACATGCGGCCTAAGTTCTTCTCAAGAATCGATGAAGTTAAATTAGAAGCTGTGGGATGATAGTTTTAGAGTCTTTATTCCCTCTTAATCTGTGCCAAAAAATAAGTTACTGATTTACCAATGGACGTAAGACAGCCCCAACTTTTCCATCCTTGGAGTTGTGCACCCTCTACACGAACGTCCCGTAAGTCGTCTCCTCCTTTTGAATACCGTTGCCGGCACATACTAAAACTTTTTTAATACATCCCTTTGTCTGCAAGTCCTTCAGCGATTTCGAGGTAGAATTTTTGTATCCGTTGTTCAAATGCCTTTCTTGTAAAATCTTTAGAAGCCCCCCAAGGGTGCCACCAGCCAATCAGGTTGAGATGGTCAGCATCAATTTGTTTTACAAAAAATTCATCCCTCCATTTGGCAGATCTTAGTGACACCTGCCCATCATTTTCACCTTCTTCTTGGTAGATAATCGAATACGAAAACCTGAACGGAGGGAAAATACGATCATACGGGAGCGTACCGGCAAATGTTTGATAACGTGTTCTATTTTCATGTTCAAAGCCCCATGCCTTTTCATTGAACTTGCTGCAGTTTTCTCGAGTAAGATCCTCGCAGCCCGTAATATTCAACCCCATTGTTCTTGCCAGCGAGATTAGAAAAGAGAGGTGTTGGATCCCCCAATCAGCAAATGGTGTCCCGCAGTGGGGGGTACTAATAGTGCTGAGAGAGGCTACTCTGTTATCCATTTTATAGTTATAGATCATATGGCGGGTATCAAGTCCACCCATGCTGTGAGCAATGACATGTACTTTTTCCCATTTTGTGAAATTATCGGTAAGTGCCTCAATGCTGTTTTTAAGGTCCTCTGCCCGTTCCACTACACTTCCTGCCCATCGCACTCTGGAGTGAAATGCCTCAAATCCTTGGTCAAGAAGGACACTTCGGATTTTTCGAAAATAGTGAAAACGATCATCTATTGTATTATCTATATGGCCCAATATATTCAATAAGTGATCGAAACTACAGATCCCATGGGCTAATATAATGGGGTATTTGGTTTTTGCCATAGTCAATAGTATCCAAAACAATATGCTTTCTATTGAGGGTGCTGCGCCAAATTCACTTGAACGCCCCCTCATTTCCCCCGAATTCCGTCACAATTTAAAACTCGATATGCCCTGGTTCATCCCTGTTTTTCAAAAGTTCAACAGCTACAAATTCGACATTTTTCCCTTTTTCTGTATCAGGTGGAAATAATTCCTTTAATTTTGCTAGTGCATCATAGCTATCTGGTTCGGTTGCATAATAGAAATCCTGTACTATCTCGCTGAAATTCAATAGATTTTTCTCTTGCCGGCAGGCAGATAAAAACCGGTTAACCAGCTCTTCCAAGATATTTTGGAATTCATGGAAAAAGGAAAGATCGTTCAAAAGATCAATAATAATGGGATCTTGATCGAGACCAAACAGTAGAAGATCTTTAAGCCTTTGATTTGCTGCCTTGAAATATTTCCTGATCAAAGGATAATTTGGATGCTCTGAATCACGTTCCTCCAAGTAGGCATGTAGCGTCTTTTTAGATAATTCGTGCTCTCCATCAAAGTATGCCACCAAATATTCTTGACGATCATTTTGGGGAGTGGCTTTGTCTTCTTCTATTTTTTCATAATCTTCCTCCTCATGATATTCAAAACCAATCTCTTCCAGTTTTTGGGTGTAATTATCCGGGTTCTTCCGAAAAACTTCGTTGACTTTATCAAAAAGCATTTCGTTCTTTATTTTTCGGTATTCATCAAGTAAGTTTTTATCTTTTTTCCTGGTCATATTGCGTTGAGTCTTTCATGTTTATTTTTTGATTTCACTAATCCAGACTAACCATTTACTCGGGAGTCAATACTTTTAAGGAAAGATGTGATACCATTGGTTCAAAATCACGGTCATTATGTAACAACGTGATGCCTTCAGAAATGCAAAAAGTACCAATCATGACGTCGATAGTCTTTCTGACAGTTACTCCTTTTTTCCGCAGCAACCTGTAATTTTGGGCACTCTGCAAAGCAATTTTATATCCTCCAATTTCTCGAAACGGAAGGATGTTCAGGCAGGTTTTTGCAGCTTCAAAGTCATCATCTGAACGAAACCCCTGTAGAACTTCAGCTAAAATCAAGTCACCGATCAGAATAGAAACGGTTGAAAGCAAATCATCAAGCAGATTGGTTTGCCAGTTTCGTAGTCCGTTAAAATAATCAATCCAAACGGAGGAGTCGACCAATATCATTGATCGAGTCTCATTTTATCAAGGTCATCATCCCATTTTAGCTTGCCTCGTAAGCTTTTTATGTGTTCTTGTTTTTTGACCTGGATTATAAGGCGTAACCCGCTTTCGACCACGGCCTTTTTTGTTTTTAATGCGCTGACTTTCATGGCTTCGGCCATTAGTGTGTCATCGATGACAATATTGGTTCGCATAAGACCTCCTATGTGTATGCATACAAGACAACATACACATTATCAACCTACAATGCAATGCAAAATTTAATGAAGTACTCCCCATTAAACCATAGGGCCGTAAAAGCATGAAATTTACCCAAAATTCCCTTGGGCGGAATAGGCAGTGGCGAAATGGGTTTGAGTAGCGTTTGGGGGGAGTAGATGGGACGGCTATACGTCCCTTTCATTTCTTGGCCAGAACAAACATAAGTTAAAAAGTTAAGAGCCCAATTGCAGACATCATCCCTCTTTCAATGGGTGACGAATTCGCATCCGAGTTTCCTCAATAACCAGAATTGTTCCAGGAAAGACATCCACATCTTCACGAAAGACTTGTTTGCATACTCGTATCACATTTTGGGGTTCAAATTCTTCTATGCAGTTTCATGCGGCGACCGGTTCTAACTCCACGTAAATTTCATTCTTACAGGAACGAGCAGCATACCTGAGACAAGCATGAATATCTTTTTTCGTGAGATGCGTGTAGTCTTCAAGAATTTCTTTCTCTGAAACCCCAGAAGCTAATAAATCAAGAATGAATTCTACTGAGATACGTGTCCCCCTGACAATAGGCTTTCACCAAGTATATTGGGATTTGCGGTAATTTGTTCTATCATTTGTTAAGGCCTCTTCATAAGATTCGTGATTATTCGTGGTTGTATCCTTAAATTATTGTGACAAGCATAGCGATATTACCCCTATGACGTCAAGAAATTCTGTCATATATTTCGCTGTGTTGTAGTATTGACTCCCAACACTAAACCGTTTTGAGAAATTTTCCATGTTCGTTTCCTTTATTACTGCTGCGGTTGCGGCTAACCCATCAGCCGACGCTTAACACAGAAGTCAGCAGAGGCCATAGTAGTCCCGCAACAAGCGGAATGCAGGGCTGAGCATAGAGCAGGGAAGAATGATAGTGGCTTACTTGTCAAGTATTAATTCACAATTCAAGCTTTGACCATGCGGTTTCTATCAAATTCGATCACGAAATCAGCAAGAAAACCAATGCTTTTCCGCGATAAAATGCACTTGTAAACATATTGGGCTTAATAAATGTAATTTTCTACCACAAAATGTGTTTTTCCGCGAATCCAAACAATAACAACTTGTCGATTAAAATTCTTGCAAATAAAATGCTTTTCGCTATAATAAATACAAATTGAACACTTTTTTCTACGGTAAAATATTTTCTACAACGGTGAGTCAGTGAATAATATAGAAATCAACCCAGCCGAAGGTCTTAGGCAGGTCGGTTACAGCGAATTAGTTTGCCGGTATTCCCTTGATGTTATACCGCACCATGTTAAGTCATTCATCGCCGAAAAAGGGAGACGCAAGACGGTCATAGACGACTACCGGAGAACTGAGATCTACAATAAGAGATATGATCCAGGCAACAGCTTGAAGGATCATTTGATATTTGCCCTAAAGTTTGAAGGAATAAACCTGGAAATCCTTAACGCTCTTTTCCTGGTGGTAGATCACAAGGATATAGAATACTTCATTAAGGAAACTCCGGCAGGGAAGTATGCCCGAAAAATCTGGTTCCTATACGAGTATCTTATGGGCAGGGAACTCGACTTGCAGCCGTCCAGGATAACCAATTACGTTGATCTGCTTGATCAAGACAAATATTACACCTGCAAAGGTATCCCGCACCGTCGGCAAAAAGTTACTGATAATCTCTTGGGGAATCAGCGCTTCTGCCCCATGATTCGACGAACTGACAATTTGAGTAATTACATAGACCTTCAGATAGACAAGAAAGGGATGGAAGTAGTTGAAAGCTATCCGGAAGAAATCCTGTTGCGAGCAATTTCTTATTTATACACCAGGGAAACAAAGTCTTCGTTTGAGATTGAGCGCGCGACACCAGATCAGAAACGAACGGCACGATTTGTTGAATTGCTTAGATTTGCAGAGGATCGAGAGTTTTTTGACAAACTATCGTTGATAGAGCTTCAGCGGGCAATAGTTGATGAACGTTTTGCAAACAACGACTTTCGTGCGGATCAAAACTACGTCGGTCAAACAGTCAGTTTCGGCAATGAACTGGTATATTTTGTTGCGCCCAAGCCGGAAGATATTCCGATGCTTATGGAAGGCATGTTCGACGCGTATAAGCGCATGATGTCTTCCGAAGTTCATCCTGTCGTGGTTGCCACGGCAATCACATTTGGTTTTGTCTTTATGCATCCGTTTGATGACGGCAATGGACGCATCCATCGTTTTTTGATTCATAACATTCTGGCAAAAAAACGTTTTACCCCAAAAGGTCTCATCTTTCCGGTCTCGGCTACCATATTGCGCAAAATAAAAGAATACGACGAAACGCTCGAACTTTTCTCAAAGCATCTGTTGCCACTACTGGACTATGAGCTGGACAGCGACGGCAGGATGGAGGTCAAGAATGAAACGCTATTGCACTACAAATATATCGACATGACCGCTATAGCTGAGAGATTATTCGGATTTATTCAGGATACAATTGAGAATGAGCTTGTGTCGGAACTGGACTACATTCTCAATTACGACAAGGCCAAACTAACTATAAGGGCAATAGTGGATATGCCTGATCGGCTCATCGACCTCTTTATTCGTCTGTGTGTTGAAAATAATGGCCGCCTGTCAAAGAATAAGCGTAAGGCCAAGTTTGAAAAGCTTACAGATAAAGAAGTTTCTCAAATGGAAGGATGTGTCCGCAACGCCTTTAACCGGACTGCGCCGGAAGTTAATCAGTCATGAGAACCTAAAATTTTAAAAAAAGGATAGAAATGTATCATTTAGACACACCATAAAGATAATGATCATGATGCTCGGCGAGGTCTTTAATACCAGTTTCTACAGCATCCATTTGATGATCATATTTTGCAAGTGGCCGTGGCTTCTCAGTGCGACGCTATTGTTACTTATAATAAGCGCGATTTTAAAGGAGCAGATAAATTTGGCTTGCGAGTTCTTGACTCACGAGAACTCCTTGCCGAGATAGGTGAAATATAATGAGTACATTAAGTTTGCGATTGCCAAACTCTCTCCATGAACAAATACGCCAACTGTCTAAACAGGAGGGGATATCTATTAATCAATTTATCGCTTCAGCCGCGGCTGAAAAAATGGCCTCGTTATTGACTGAAGCCTACTTGGGAAAAAGGAGCCAGAGAGCAAATCGAAAAAAATTTCAGGGAGTATTGGATAAGGTGCCTGATGTTGAACCAGAGAATTATGACAAATTGCATTTCTCTTAAAGCTTTGCAGAACCTTTGCTTTCAAATCTCTTACCCAACCAACTGTATAAGGAACTGGAAAAACGTGGCCATTAAAATTAAAAGTAAATCAGGATAAGAGTGCAGTAGGTCGTCCCTGGCGTAGGAAATATAAAAAGACGGTTGCGGCTCGCAGTTTGCTCTGTTTCTGAAGATTTCGCAACCCGCAGTCAGTTTAGCGGTTAAACGCGGAGAGCAATTGGTTATACGCCACAATTACTCGTTAAAAGCTTAACAGCAACTTATAAACTAATGTACGTCCCGAAAGCCGTTCCCAGATCTTCCTTTCCCGGAATACTTATAAGTTTAATTTCAAACGCCCACAAAACAGCCACACGGGTTGACAAATTAAAAATCGCACGCATTTTAGTTCATATTTTTATAATATCTGAAAACAGACTTTTGACTGGAGGAATTATGAGTAATCAAGCAAAAACCCACGAATTTAAATCGGAAGTTAAGCAGCTTTTGAAGCTGATCATCAACTCTCTTTATTCAAACAAGGAGATATTTCTTCGCGAACTGATATCCAACGCGTCGGATGCCATCGACAAACTGCGATTTGAGGCCCAAACAAACCCCGACATTCTGGGTAAAGACACTGAATTTAAGATTAAGCTCACCCCGGACGGAATCAAACAGACATTTGATATCTCGGACAATGGCATCGGAATGACCTATGACGAGGTCATGGAAAACATCGGGACCATTGCTCAGAGCGGAACGGCTGCTTTCATGGCGGCCATGGAGCAGGCCAATGGCGACACCCTTACCCCTGAACTGATCGGCCAGTTCGGTGTCGGATTCTACAGCGCCTTTATCGTAGCGGACAAGATCACCCTCCTGACCAGAGCGGCCGGATCGGAAAAGGGGGTTCGCTGGGAATCCCATGGAGACGGGACCTATACCATCGAAGAAGCGGAAAAGGAAAGCCGGGGAACTTCAATAACCCTTGAACTAAAGAAAAAAGAAGACGGGGAGCAGGATTTTACGGATGAATGGGTCATCAGACACATTGTCAAGCAGCATTCCGACTTTGTCAGCTACCCGGTGGTGATGGATGTGGAAAAAGAAGAACCCATCCCGGAACCCGAGCAACTCAAGGACAAGGACGGCAAGCCCCTCGGAAAGACCACCCACAAGGTTGTAAAGGAAGAAACCTTAAACACCATGAAGGCGATATGGGCCAAGGCTAAAGAGGAGGTCGACGACAAGGAACATGAAGAGTTTTACATGCATATTAGCCATGACTGGAATCCGCCCCTGGCACGGCTGCACAGCAAATTCGAAGGAACCACCGAATACACCGCCCTTCTGTACATTCCTTCCAAAGCGCCCCTTGACCTGTTTAACCATGATGCAAAACATGGTATCCATCTTTACTGCAAACGGGTTTTTATCATGGACGACTGTGCGGAACTGATGCCGGAATACCTCCGATTTGTAAAAGGGGTTGTAGATGCATCGGACCTCAGCCTGAATATCAGTCGTGAGATTCTCCAGCAAAACGCCCTGGTGAAAAATATCCGCCAGAATCTTGTCAAAAAGATTTTTGAACTGCTGAAAGGTCTGGAAGACAAAGAATACGAAAAATTCTACGAGGAATTTGGGGCAGTTCTCAAAGTCGGTATTCATTCCGACTTTGAAAACAAGAACAAAATCGCCGAATTGGCGCGATTTAAGACAAGCAAATCAGACGGCAAGTGGGTTTCACTCAAGGCGTATGTGGACAACATGCAGCCCGATCAGAAGGAAATCTACTACATCACCGGCGATAACATGACCGCTCTTCTGAACAGCCCTCTTTTGGAGCAGCTCAAGGCAAAGGATTATGAGGTCCTGCTCATGTCCGACCCGGTGGATGAATGGGTGGTTCAATCTCTCACCGAATACGACGGCAAATCGTTGAAAAGTGCTGAAAAGGGCGACCTTGCGTTAGACAAGGTCGACGATGACAAAAAGGATAAATATGATGGCCTTTTCAAGCAACTCCGTCTGCTTCTGGAAGAAAACATAAAAGAAGTAAAACCGTCCACCCGTCTCACCGATTCGGTGGCCTGTCTTTCCGGGGACAGCTCCGACATGAGCGCCTACATGGAAAAAATTCTCAAGGCCTCGGGTCAAAAAACACCCGACACAAAAAGGATCCTCGAACTGAACATGGACCATCCGGTTGTCGATAAGATCAATTCGATCTTTGAAAAGGATGCTGCCGCGCCGGTTCTCAAAGATTACGCCCACCTTCTGTTTGACCTTGCCACCATCAGCGAGGGTGGCAAAATAGACGACCCTGCCGGTTTCACCCGACGGGTGGGTGAGCTGATGTCCGACGCTTTATAAGGATAAGGGGTCTTCATTCTTGACAGAATGAAGACCCCTTATTCCCTACGTATACTTGTGCTTGGAATACGTCCTTAGAAAGTCAAGACCTTGTCAGCCGCTTTAGTCAATTCGTAAAGGTCATCCATCCAGGCGATGGGGCACGTGCTTGATCCCTCCAGACCGTGGGATTTCATGCAAACCCCTCAGACATAGTAATCTCCATCGAATTGGTTGACCTGCTCAATCACATCGAATTGATCATTGCTGTTTTTTTCATAAAGAACACCTTTGCCGAGCATGA
>JAJSZW010000146.1 GCA_030262895.1 Deltaproteobacteria bacterium
AAGAATATTTTCAGATTATTATAAACTAAAAAAACAGCAACTAATAAGAGATATAATTATCTGTTTATATAAAATTTATCCTTATTAGTATTAATATTATTTGGTATTTAAAAATGGAATTAAAAAAACTTAACGAAAAAAAAGAAAATAACAAGCAAGGCAAAATTCGAGAATTTAAAGTAGGTGATCTTGCAGTCTATCCTGCCCACGGAGTTGGAAAGATACAAGCTATTGAAAGTAAAGTTGTAAACGGCGAAAAACATGATTTTTATATTCTTAAAGTTCTTGAAAAGAGCATGGTTATAATGATTCCAACCTGTAATGTAGAATCGGTCGGTCTGAGAGATGTAATAAGCAAAAAAGAAATCCCTAAAGTTTACGAAGTTATAAAAAAAGATAGAGAATCGCTTATTGATAGCCAGACTTGGAACCGCCGTTACAGAGAATATATGGATAAGATAAAAACCGGTTCTCTTTATGATGTAGCAGAAGTTTTTAGAGATCTTTATTTTCTGAAAATAACAAAGAATCTATCATTTGGAGAACGCAAGCTTTTTGATACAGCAACGACACTGTTATTAAGTGAACTTTCAACAGCCAAAGATACTGACGAAGAGACTATAATGACGGAGATTGAGTCTCTATTGAATGATCCTCTATAAATATTTTCCCTCACAACAATGCCCTACAAAGGTGCTTTTACCATTCTTGTTAATGAACACGAATCCGGCGGGCGTCTTGATGTAATTATTGCGTCCCATATTTCCAATTGTTCACGATCTTTCTCGACTATCCTCATCCAAAAAGGAGAAATACTGGTTCAAGGGAAAGTTAGAAAGCCCGGCTACCGGGTAAAAACCGGTGATAACATCAGCGTTAATATTCCTCCTCCTGAACCGGTTCTAACAGAACCCGAGCCCCACAATATAGATATACTGTACGAAGATAGGCATATAATAGTAATAAATAAGGAACCAGGGCTTGTTGTTCATCCCGCACCCGGCCATAATAAAGGGACGCTGGTAAACAGACTTCTTTATCACTGCCCAGGGCTTGAAGGTATTGGAGGAAAACTCAGGCCGGGAATTGTCCACAGGCTCGATAAAGATACCTCGGGCACCATGGTGGCTGCAAAAAATGACGCGGCGCATATAAATCTTGCAGCACAATTCAAGTCAAGAAAGATAAAGAAGCTCTACCTTGCGTTAGTCCATGGTGTTGTAAAATCCGAATCAGGCTCAATTTCACTGCCGATCGGCAGACATCCTTCCGACAGAAAAAAAATGGCAACTGTAAGCCGAAAAAGCCGTTCAGCCAAAACATTCTGGAAAGTAATCGAACGCTTTAACGGGGCAACATTTCTTGAGCTTGATCTAAAGACAGGACGTACACACCAGATCCGCGTTCATTGTGCTGCAATCAACCATCCTATTGTAGGCGACCCAATTTATGGCGGCAAAAAGGCTGCAAAAAAGCTCTCAACATCTGTGCCAAGACAGATGCTTCATGCATGGCGGCTTGAATTCACGCACCCTGTAACCGGAGAAGCAATGTCTTTTGAGTCCCCTATTCCACCGGACATGGAAAAAGTTATTGATATGTTGCGGAATACGTCACTGAATTTATAAATTAGACCTAAGTCGTCAAGTAAAAATTCTGAATATCATGTAAATCCTGGTCAAAAAAATATTTAAAAGCGCTAAAGTGTTACACAATTACCTGTTTTTTAATAGAAGAGGCGGGACTTTTTTCAAAATATTCAATTGCTTCGCCGACCAGGTAAAGTGAGCCGGCAATGCAGATTGCATCGTTTTCAGGTGTTGTTTTAATGGCATGTTTTATGGCCTGGCTGACGTCGGGTATAATTTTTATATCTGCAATTACTTCTTTTGCAGCAGAATAAAGTTTTTCAGGCGGCAGCGCCCGGTTTATCTTTGGCTGGGTTAATATGGCTCTATTACAGATAGAACAAAGTGTTTTAAGCATGGAAGAATAAGTCTTGTCATCCAAAATTCCTGCGACAAGTGTTAGGGGAAATTAGGGACGTCCATAAATAAGTAAATAACTTGACATTTAATTATATTATTGATTGTAAACTTACATGCCTAGATTAGCCCGCCTGGACGCACTGGGTGTTTTACATCACCTTGGCAACAATTACATCCTTGAAAAGAAACAAAGAATATAAACGGTGGCTTAAGGAGAAAGAAATTGATTTCAAATTGGCGGCGTAAATCTGAAATTTCCTAACCGCACAGCTCGAAAAAATTGGAAGAAAATCTGAGCAAAAGAAAAAAATTACTCCCTCTGTATATGAACGAATTAAAACATGCCTTGATCGATTTGAAAGCGGAGATTCGAGGGCATGGTGGCAGATGTGTCTGGAAATGACGCTTGAAGATATCAGTAAATTCTATGGCGATGAATTTAACTCAGATCTGCTTGCTATGCCGGGCTGGAAAGTATGCGACAATAATCTTATAGAAAGAATTATCAAAGCCAGAAAAAAATACATATTAGAGAATGACGCTGCATCTGACCGGTGGTTAGGAACAAACACTTATCATCGGCCAGCGATGGCAGGTTATAAGGCATTTGTGTTGCTAAAGAAGCTGGAACCAAATTTTTTAAATACCTTGAGAGTTGATATTTGGAAAAAATGGGCTGCGGTCATTATTGGCTATCATGAAAGTGCTGGGATAGCAGGCAGAGATAAAATTTTTCTTGAGCTAATAAAACAAACCTATCAACAGGTTCCACAAGAAATTATTGATGCATTATTTGTATTGATTGACAAAGAAAATGCCGAGCATGACAATCTTTTCATTACACGCAAAATCGAAGATTGTTTAGATGCAAAGCTACAAGATGCATTGTTAACAAAAGCTAAAGATGTTTCGCTTCAGCCGGGTTGCTTTCAAAATTTACTTTCCCTTCTAATAAAGGCGAATAACCTGAAAGCCATAGATTATGCGAAATCTTTTTTGGCTCTTCCCTTCAAGGGAAACGATGAACTTCGAAAAAAAGCCAAGGCAGCGGCATTGTCGTTAGTTACTCAAGCCGAAGATGCTGGCTGGGATACTGTCTGGGCTGCTATTCAGGCCGATACTAATTTTGGTCAAAAAGTCCTCTTATCGCTGCCCGATAGCTTTAGATCCCTTAACACAAAGAGCTTTCCCGATCGCATAGGCGAAAAACAGACTGCTGATTTATTTATCTGGTTAAGCAAACATTTTTCTCGAGAAAAAGATCCGAAAGAAGAAGGAGCGCATTGGGTAGGTCCCCGTGAAAGTTTGGCGAATTATTGTGATAATTTATTAAATTTTTTAAAACATAAAGGATCGCAAGAGGCTATTAAAGCGATTGAACATATTAAAAATAAAATTCCTGATTTGGATTTTTTGAATTTCTATTTAATTGGTGCCCGTGAGAATTTAAGACGGAAAAACTGGTCTCCTCTGTACCCTGATGATTTTCTTTTGCTTACCAAAAATTCCTTATTTTCGAAGATAGGGAAAGACGTCTCTAATCATGCGGGTACTTGAAGAAGCCAGGACAGTTTATTTTTGTCAAAAAGAGGCAATTGAAAACCGCTCCAGCCTCCCTTAGCAATCACTGCGGACTCGTCAATTCTTTCGTAGTAGAGTTTTTCATACTTGAAATGCTTTCTTAACCAATCCTGTTGAGGCCACAAAAACAGATGGGCGGTATCGACACTTGATTCAATATAACGAAAAAAATGGATAGGCAAATAATCTGTTGAGATTTGCCCTGAAACAGCTATGTCTCTTGTAAGGCCAGTTACTTCAACACTTCCAATATATATGGCAAATTTACTTTTACCTCTAAGACGAGGTAACGTAGTTGAATTATAGTGGGTAACGAGTTCTCTGACATGGTTATCCATAGCGACAAGTTCGCATTTCGCGTCGTGCTTAAGACATGGTAGCCGCTCTAATGTTATCCTATAAAGGTGTCTTACTGACATATCAGTCAGGGTTTGAGCAAAATCTAAGTAACCATTTATTTCTTTTCCTTCTGGAGACCATTTGATTTTGCCACCGATATACGTATGATCATTATTATGTTTCTCTATTATATGTCGCCAGAAAATGCCTGAGTCATGGTATCTAAGCCATTTAATATAGCACCGGACATTTGAACTTGGATCAAACTCCCCGGAAGGATCGTAGGAATAAAAGCTATCTGTGATTTCTTTTCTATATTCAAAGCCATTGGTTGTTATTGAGCGATTTTTTACTCGACCTGCACCAATTTCTTGCGCGTCTGTATCCAGCCCTATGGAGCTGCAGCAAAAATCCTCTGCACACCATATCTCGTAATTAGCCGTTAAGTTGGACCCAATTCCATGTTTCACAAAGCTTTTTTGATAAAGCACGACGACTATCGTTGCGATTTTACCTTGATATTTAATTCCTAAATCCATATACTAAAAATAACAGACGAATTCACGGAATGTGAAAGAATAGGATTTTCATGGCTGAAGAGCTAACCCGACGAGAATTTTTAAAAGAAACTGCCTCTAAAACCACACTTTTTAGTGTCACAGGTATGGGATTGTGTTTAGGCCGGGCTATTGATCTCAATGAAGCTGTCCAATGCGCAAATTGCAGATCAGTTAATATGTATTCCAGATCATATATTTCTTTCTTCATTTGTTCAGATCCACTATATTGCCATGATTGCGGGATTAACCTGGATACCCTGAAACACGATATTATTTGTGAGGATTCCAACCAATGTTCTAAAAACAATAGTAAAAACAGGGGTAATAACCCTATTTGCTGTCAGATTCCATTTCCAAACCATAAGTATCTGAAAAAGACAAAAAAACCGGATCTTTCTTTAAAAGATCTTACGTTTTGATACCGGGGGCCACAGATTTTAGAGTAGTAGTATAGCGTTACGCTATGCAAGCACGTTGACTTGCTTCGCACCAGCCATACTATATAGGGCAGGTTATGTATCAGGTAAAATAAGGCCCCGGTATCAATTTTTTATGGAACAAAAAATGGATCACAGATACTTGTGCAATAATAAAGAAAAGTTTATCAAGAATCTCAGGCTCACTAATCAAAGAGCTGAGGTTGAACCGGAGATTGTTGATCTGATTGAGGCCTATGCCGGACTGAGGTTGGATCAGGGCAAGGAGATTCGTTATTACGGTAACAGGATAAGCGGCAAAAACAAAGAACTACAGGAGTTCCTCGATAAAAACAGACATCTTGACCACAGGATTCTGAACTTCTTAGCCTCCTATTTTTTGGAAATGCAAAAGAGGAGTTTTAGATGTGTATTTACTTCATCCCACCTTGCCCATTTTCTTAAGATATCCACTAAAAGATTGAACTGGCTGGCTAACGACAGGATAAAACATTATACCTGTTTTAATATAAAAAAACGAGATGGGAACAAACGAGAGATCTTTGCACCAATGCCTTATCCAAAAGGGGTCCAGAGAAAGATATTGGACGATCTTTTACAAAGGGTGGGATTAAATTCCCACGCTGAAGGGTTTCGAAAAAGAAGATCCATTCTCACCAATGCCGGAAGGCATATAGGGAAAAAAGTCGTTATAAAGATGGATGTAAAAGATTTCTTCCCCAGTATAACATTTAAAAGAATACTGGGGATGTTTATCGCATTGGGTTATCCTCGCCAGGTATCCTTGCTGCTGACAAGATTAGTTACTCATAATGGAAGATTACCAATAGGCGCCCCGACAAGCCCCGCCATAGCCAATATAGTAAGTACAAGATTGGACAAGAGGTTCTCCAGGCTGGGAGATAAAATGGGCTTTGATTACTCACGCTATGCAGATGATATAACCGTTTCGAGTGATAATAGAGGTATAAATAAAATGATACCTTTTTTTAAGGAGATAATAAGAGAAGAGGGATTTGAAATAAATGAGTCAAAAATGAGGGTATTGAGAAACGCGGGGAGACAAAAGATAACCGGTATTGTGGTAAACGAAAAGCCTAATATTGATAAAAAAGAAATAAAGAAACTAAGGGCGGTAATCTATAACTGTCACCATAAAGATATTAAGCATGAGGTGAAAAAATGGGCCAAAAAGGAGAAAAGCCTGAATAACCCCTCCGATTACACCCTAAACGAGTTCAAGTCCTCATTATTGGGGAAGATAAATTTTGTAAAAATGGTGAATCCCAAGATAGGCAACAGGCTTCTTGAACAACTTGGCCAATTAAGCATATAGACGATGAGGTATTTCACAATAGGGTGTATAGCATCAATCCTGGTATTAATCTCAATAAACATCAGCTTAGCTGACATCGGAATAATAGTTGCCTTTAATTCAAATCTGGAACAGATAAAAAAGAGCCTGAAGATAAAAGAGATTTCAAAAAAGGCCGGAAGGGAATTCTATTCAGGCAAGATAAATAATATAGATGTTGTTTTGGTAAGATCTCCCATGGGCAAGGTGAATAATGCCATAACCGCCCAGGCCCTATTATCTCATTACCCTATAACATCCGTTGTTTCCATAGCCCCGGCAGGCTCAATAAACAAAGGTCTGAACATCGGGGATATCATCATTGCAACTGAAGTCTTTCAGCATGATTTTGGCACCATCAAGCCCTATGGTTTTATCTGGAGCAGAGTTCCGGATGGCACTAACCGGGATGAACCGGGCTATAATCCGGCGGATAAACGGCTCAGGAAATTGGCCCTCCTTTATGCCGATAATAAGAAAAAGACCAAAAATAGAATCATAGAAGGGATAATAGTCACCGGGGATCAGTTTATATCTGCTCAGAATAAAAAGGAGTGGCTCTTTAAGAAATTCAAGGCCATGGCCGTTGATATGGGGGCTGGTGCAATTGCTCAGGTTTGTTATGCAAACCGGGTATCATTTTGTATCTTAAGAATAATTACAGATAAAGCCAAAATAGGCGCCCGCATCAATTTTGAGAAATCTATTCCGGGATATCAATCAGATATAGATATTTTGAAGTTCGTAAAAGGAATCCTTCAAAGATCACAATAGAGAATATTATTATATACAATATTAATAAAATATCGTTTTCCGTCCTGGTCTTTCTCTTACTCTTTGCCGGCAATACACTTGCCTCGGACAAATACTACCTTCTGGGCAAGGGAAACATTGCCGGAGATGAAGGCAGGATTGAAGAGGCCATAAAATACTACCAGGAATATATTGAATCCCATCCAACCACGCGGGATGCACACTCAGCTCAATACCATAAAAGAATACAATATTACATAAGAAACCTGCTCATAGCCTATTCAAATCTACTTGACTTATACAGGGAAAACAGGGAAAGCGAGGCAGTCGATAAATGGATCAATAAATTAAAGGGTGCCTATTTAAGCAGTAGTTTTGGATCAAAGAATATGTATAGTCTTGCCTTAATTTATCTTGACAATAGCCATTTAGAAGATGGCACAGACATTTTCAGGCGGATAATCAAGGAACAAAAAGAATATTATGTCCCTTTTAACAACAAGGTTACCCTAAGAGCCTTTTCAAAACTTCTTAAGATATACCAGTCTCAGGGAGAAGATGAAAGACTGGCTTCACTGCTTGAATCCCTGAAATCGAACTATCCAACCCCTGATTTTGATCTGAAGGATAGATATAATCTTGCCACGTTATATCTGAGACACGGGTTAGAAGCAGATGGAGAGAAACTACTAAAAGAAATAATTGATGATAAAGGATACGATCCTGATTCTTCCATCATTAATACCCTGGTAAAAACATCTTTAAAATTATTAAACATCTACCACAAGAAAAAAGATAAAGACTCCATTAAAGCATTATTTGAACAGATATCTCAGAAATACCCCGCAGAAAATCTCTCCCCCAACAACATGTATAAAATTGCCGTGAGCTATCTAAAATGTGGAAAAAAGCAAGAAGGCTCAAGTCTCCTTGTAGAAATAGCCGATCAGTACTCATATACAACTTTTGGCCGAAAGGCACTCTTTCTGTTAGGCAGACTATCCCAGAGCAACGAGGATTGGGATTCTGCGATAAGGTATTATGCTGAATATATTAACAGATATCCGGCTCCACCTTTTTTTGCCCTTAAGGCATATTCAAGATTGATAGATTCTTACTGGTCAAGAGATGCAGATCTGGAGTTGGTTCAGAATGAGATAAGAAAGCTCTCAGACATAGTCAATGATATATCAGATTTTGAGACCTCGCTGAATCTGGCCAGGAACCTGAAATGGAAGGGTATGGATAAACTCTCATCAGCTACCTTTAGCCTTGGGCTGTCCTCTGCCAGGGAATTTATTTCAGAAAATGAAGATACATACATGGCATTAAGGGCGCAATGGATCATAGAAAAATATGCCTATGCCTTAGAACGATATGATTTAGTTCAGGAAAGCGCCAATAGTGTCCTGGAGATTGCCGACAAGTTAAAAAACGTTCCCTTAAAATCGGCAAAAAAAGAAAAGATAGAATATATAAAATCCCAG
>JAJSZW010000147.1 GCA_030262895.1 Deltaproteobacteria bacterium
TGGCGCTTTTTTTGTTCTTACTATTGGCCACAAAGCAGACAGCTTAGGGATGGGGAAGTTATTTCGTCCCCGTTCCTAAGCTATATTTGACCTTTTTTGAACATGTTGTCTGAAATATTTTCTAAAGTTTATACGGTTAATGACCGAATTATAATATTATATCTTAAAAATTCTTTCTGCAATACTGGTAATGTGATATAAATGTTTATTTAATAGCGATTCAGAGTTAATAATGATTAGAGTTCAACAGATTATACTGAGCACGATCCACTCTACGGAACAACAATTGTGAAGCGGGTTGTAATGCAAAGAGTTAGGTTGTGTTCTTGCATGTGAAATTATAAAATTATGTTTTCTTTATGCCCCACAGGGCTTATAAGAATCATCAACATGCTACAACAAAGAATAAATAAATCTCTCGCAGAGGCGCAGAGTCCGCTTTGCATTTACAGGTATTGTTCATCTAAGAAATTTATCTGAAAATCTATATAAGTAACAGGGACGAAATAACTTTCCCAGATAGGCGCATAGATTTGGGAGGTTATTTCGTCCCCGTTCCTAATGGAGGGTTCATGAAAAAGGTGCGGTTTTTTATTGGTTTGTTGTTTTTAGTTGTTTCATTTGGTACAGGACTTGCATTTCCTCAGGAAGGAGAAACTTCTGAAGATTACCTTGTCCACCCCGCGGATGTATTAGAGATCTCTATTTACGATGAGAAAGAATTGACTCGAAAATTGATTGTTCGTCCAGACGGAAAGATTTCCTTCCCGTTGATAGGTGATATAAGGGTTGCCGGACACTCACCCACTGAAGTGAAGGCAATCATCGATAAGAAAGTCAGCGCCTTTATTCCTGAGGCGAGTTCTGCTGTGATCGTAGATCAACTGGGGAGTCTGGAATATTATGTCGTGGGTCAGGTCGCCAGGCCCGGAATGTTTAACGTTGCCTCCTCACTGACTGTTTTACAGGCATTATCCCTGGCAGGGGGTCTCAAGACGTATGCGGATCAGGACAGTATAATAATCATACGAGGTCACGGAAAGGATGCTAAAAAAATCCCATTCGATTACAGTCGGGTTAAGAAGGGGAAGCATTTGGAACAAAACATCTTGCTGGAAAGGGGCGATGTGGTTCTGGTTCCTTAAGTGATCCCAGTCACGTTTGACAAAAATGGAGAGTTCGGTGCATGTATAACGGCTTGTTAAGAAGTTTTTTAATTACACCGGCAGCTTTTGCTGCAGTGTTTTTGCTTTTTGCACCATCCTGGAGTGCTGATTGGGAGGTTTCACCATGTGTCGAAATAATCGAAGAGTATAACGACAATATTCTCTTTTTCTCCAAAGGGCAAGAGCTTGATGATTTTGTTACTTATGTGAGGCCCTGGGTAGAAGCCAAATACAGCACTGATCGGTTACGTATGTTCTTGAACTCAGGCCTGGAAAGAGAAATATACGTTGACTACGATGAACTTAACACTACCAATCATGATCATAAGCTTGTCTTGTCCTATGGGCTTTCACGCACTCTGGGCTTGAGAGCGGGGGGGTACTTCCGGGAAGACACGACATTGGAAACCGAACTTATCGAGGAAGGCCTGTTGGTAGATCGGGAAGACCGCCGAAAGTTTGGTGGAAGCTTTGGTTTCAACTATGCCTTTTCAACCTTTCTTTCGTGTTCCGCCGATTGGACCCGCAGGTACACCGAGTATCCGGATGATCCGGTTGAACTGAATGATCGAGCAAACGACACCTTAAAACTGGCCCCCAGTTATGTTTTGAGCCCTCAGACCAGCCTGTTCCTCAACCTGATATACACAAATACAGAATATGACGACGAAGGGGACACTTCTATCGCCAACTACGATATCAGACCTTCTTTTCGTCACGATTTTGGAGAGGCTTTTTATGTTTCCGGGGGAGCCGGCTATCGTTATACTGAGCATGAATCCAAAAATGCAGATGAACAAGATGAACATACAGATGGTTTTGTTTTTAACCTCTTATTTCACAGAGACTGGGAGAGGGTATCAATGGAACTGCTGGCAAGCAGAACCCAATACTCTTCTGCTGACAGACGCAGTGTAGAGAGACACATGCTTACTTTGAGAGGAACTTGCCGATTGAGTGATAGGTTCAGGAGCAGTCTGGTTGCTACTTTTCGCAGAAATCGCGTGGATAAGGGTACCGACAATAGTGATTATTATACTGTATCCCCTGCTTTCAGTTATGATTTGACCCCAACTATTACCTTGAGTGGCTCCGTGAACTACTCTGAGTATGTTTACAAAGACATCAATAACGCTGACAGGGAACGTTTCAGGGCGAGGCTGTTCTTGAATTTTACATGGCCTCGGCTTTGGAGAGGATAAGAAATGCAACAAGCACAACTTCCTATTGACTATCTTGCGATATTGCGAAGAAGAATCCACTGGTTGATCTGGCCTGCACTACTGGTTTTTCTTGCGGCTGCAGCCGTGGCCCTCTCCTTACCAAATGTGTATAAGTCCGAGGCTGTTATTATGATTGAGGAACAGCGGATACCAGGAGGGTTGGTTGCCTCCACAGTCACCACATACGCCGACCAGCGAATCCAGACTATTAAACAGGAGGCAATGAGCCGTTCTAAGATACTGGATCTGGTTAAAAAGTTTGATCTTTATCCAGACCAGAGGCAAAAGATCAGCACCGATGCATTGGTGAAGAAGGTGAAGGGGTCTATCAGCATAAAACCTCTAAGCGCTGCGGTGAGAACGGGAAAGTCTGATCGCTCTAACTCCGTTACTATCGCCTTCATCCTTTCCTTTGAAGGGAAAAACCCTCGTAAAGCGCAAGCCGTTGTTAATGATCTGGCCGTTTTCTTTTTAGCCAAGAACCTAAAGGCCAGACAAACGAGCGCCAGGGGTACAACTGATTTCTTGCAAAAGCAGGCAGAGAAGGCAAAGCAGAGCGTTTCTGAACTGGATAAGGAAATTGCGAAGTTTAAAGAGGCTCATATAGAAGAGCTTCCTGAATTTATGAAACTAAATCTACAAAAGGTGGAAAAGATTAACGAGAAGATGAATAATACTGATCAACAGATACTCGCTCTTCAAGAACAGAGCATCTTGGTAAAATATAAACTTGCTTTTGTGGATCCATACTCCGGAGTGGGGGGACGGGTCTTGTCGGATGAAGAAAAGCTTCAAGAATTGGAACTGAGTTATATCGAGTTTAAATCCAAATATTCGGAAAGGCATCCAAAGGTTAAGGCGCTGAAAAAAGAGATAGAGATTTTAAGAAACATGGTAGAGCAGTTTCAGGATTTGAATCAGAAAAGAAACAGGTTGAAAGAACTGGAACAGAACTTTGCCCAATTGCTTTCCAGATATAGCGACCAACATCCTGTGGTACGCAGGATCAAAGCAGAAATTAAGGAGCTAAAAAAAGAGATTGAAGCAGAGGAGAACTATGGGAACAATATTGGGAAAACAGGCCAGGTGAATATTCGGAATGTTACGAATCCAGCGTACATAAACCTGCGGTCAGAACTTGACCGGATAAATTTACGTTTGGCATCTCTGGAGAATGAGAAGAAAGCTTTTATAGAGGAAGAAGAACAGATCTACGCCAAGCTCAGAACCATGCCCGATGTGGAAAAGCGATATAAAGATCTCCTAATGGACCGTGAAAATGTTAAACGAAACCTTAATGAATTGCAAAGGAAGTTGCAAGTGGCAATGGTAGCGGAAGGTATGGAGGAGGGCCAGTTAGGAGAGAATTTTACCATGACGCAACCTCCATTTCTGCCGGATGAGCCGTATAAACCGAACCGCATTGCTATAATGCTTTTAGGGCTTATTCTCGGCATGGGGGTCAGCGTAGGAATGGCCGCATTAAAGGAATATACCGATCATTCTGTCCGGCTGCCGGAAGAGATCGAAAGGTTGAGCATGCATACCGTACTTGCCATAATCCCCCATATACAGTCCCCCTGGGAGCGGAGGAAAAAAATAGTAAAGTCTATTTTCATCATGTTAGCGATTATAGGCGTTTTGGCTACTGGATTAGCCATTTTCCATTATTTGATTATGGATCTTTACATATTTTATGACGGACTGTTGAAATTTTTGAACGATCGCTTTTACATCCATTTCTGATTGCCTGATTGGGAGATAACATGAGTGAAATAAAAAAAGCCCTGGAAAAGGCCAGGAAAGAAGGAAAGATACCCTTAAAAGAGGCGTTGGTAGAGGATTCACCTAAAGATAGGGCTGAACTTCCTTCCCCAGCTTATTCTCAGACAAGATCTGTTCAGGTTGACCTCAAGAAACTGATTGACAGAAAGGTCTTTTCTATTCTTAAAAAAGATGAGGTGGCCGACCAATATAAGCTTCTCATGACCATGGTTCTTAACAGGACAAGACCCAATGGGCACAACGCCATCGAAATTACCAGTTTCAAGGAGGGGGAGGGAAAGAGTCTTACCTGTGTTAACCTGGCCATTACTTTGGCCAAGGAGTCCCGGCAAACTGTCTTGCTGGTTGATATGGACTTGCGCAGGCCAAACATTCATAGCATACTGGGCTTTGACCTCAAACCTGGACTGAAAGATTACTTCCTGAACGGCACACCCATTAAAGAGATATTGATCCACCCAGGCATAGAACGTTTGACTGTCCTTCCGGCTGGAGGCCGCATGGATAATTCTACTGAGATCATGGATTCCCATCGCATGGAGGCTTTGATCCTGGAAATCAAAACCCGCTACAAGGATCGTTATATTATCTTTGATGCTCCGGCCTTAAACACCTGTTCGGATCCACTGATTCTTGCCTCCCACGTGGACACGATCGCGCTGGTAGCCCGTGCCGGTTACACGACCACTGAAGATATCACCTCTGGAATAGCGTTGCTGAAGGATAAGAACATTTTAGGTATAATTTTGAATGATAGCGGAATTCGCAGGGGAAGGACGTACTAACTGCGAAAATCCGAAATCCGAATATCGAAATCCGAAACAAATACGAATGACCAAAAGCCGAAATTCGAATACCCGCCTGCCATGCAACATGCTCATGGTCAGAATAATAACCGGGTCATAGTATTGACTTTTCGTGATGGCGATAAATCTACGCATAGGCATTGCGGGCAGGTCGAAATCTTAAACAAATTCGAATGACAAAGGATCGAAATTCAAAACCATACGACTTGGAAGATCGCACACTTGCATATGCAAAGAGGGTGAGAGGGTTCGTAAAGAAATTGCCTAAGACGATAGCAAATATTGAAGATATAAAACAACTGGTCCGGGCATCAGGTTCCGTTGGCGCCAACTACATTGATGCTAACGAATCACTCAGCAAGAAAGACTTCATTATGAGAATTAAGATTTGTCGCAAAGAGGCTAAAGAAGGCCGGTATTGGTTAAGGTTGATAGATACAAATGATGAACCGGAACACGAAACTGAGCGAAAATACTTAATAAAAGAGGCTTCTGAACTGATGAACATTTTTGGTGCCATATTGCAAAAGAGCAAATAACATTTAGAACATTTGGATTTGTTTCGAATTTCGATATTCGGATTTCGGATTTATCCGCTAAATAGTCCCTGAACGAAAACTCCGAAATATGGTTTTTCAATTTTGTTTAGAGATTTCCAACTCGTTGAGATCGCTTTTTTTTTTAACTCAAAACCGTGCCTGAACAGGGTTTTCGTTCAGGCACTATTTAGATATTTAGTAGGTTATGTATACAAAATTCTATGGCTTAAAATGCAAACCGTTTGAACTCTTGCCTGATCCTCGGTTCCTTTACGCAAGCAAGAACCATGACCTGGCTCTTACTCATCTTGAGTATGGGATCACGGATAATAAGGGTTTTATCGTACTTACCGGGGATGTGGGCACGGGCAAAACCACGCTCATTAACTTTTTCCTCAGTAAAATCACTACCGATGTTAATACTGCCTTTATATTCAATACTAATATTGATCCAACTACCTTTTTGGAAATGGTGGCAAACGATTTTAGGCTGCAGACTCCTGACACTCGTCGGTCCACCCTCTACGACGGTCTCTATCAGTTTCTTCTGGATGAGCATATACACGGACGGCGCTCCGTGCTTATCATTGATGAAGCGCAAAACATGCCTCAGGAGACCCTGGAAGAGGTACGAATGCTCTCCAATTTCGAGACAGAGGAAAGCTATCTTCTCCAGATCATCATAGTCGGTCAGCCCCAGTTGCGACAACGTCTGAATGATCCTGAGCTGGCCCAGTTAACACAACGGATTTCCGTTTATTACCACCTCGCCCCTTTGGAAAAATCAGACATCAGCCGGTATATCAAACATCGATTGAAGGTGAGTGGTTATCCTTTTCCTGACTTGCTCTTTACCAGCGATGCCATAGAAAAAATATATGAGTATACAAACGGTGTGCCCAGGCTAATTAGTTCCATCTGCGACACAGCACTTGTGTACGGTTATGCTGATGAGCTTAAAACCATAGATGCGAATATAATAAAACAAGTTATTAAAAACAGGGGGATTGAGCCCGGTATTCAGTATGAAGAGGAAAGAGTAAGCAGGAATGTTAAAGCGTTGCCAGGAAAGGAAGGAACAATTGACTCGAGCGCCAGAATCGGAAAGCACATCTACTCAGAAATTTCCGATATTCAGCAACGTCTCACCAGCATCGAACAGAGAGTGGGGCAATTAGAGAACATCAAGACCCAGCAGACAATCTCTAAGCTCATCGAATGGCTTAAAGAGACGCAAAAAGAGAACCAGAGATTGAGGAAAGCATACAACTCTCTGGTGAAATCCAGGCTTGATAATCAGGGAAATTCAAGCATTAGCAATAAAGATTCTCACCACAGAGACACAGAGGCAGGGCCACGTCATTTAAGCTGATAACCTCCTGAATTCACAAGAATTGCTTACTTATTTAATTTTCAATAAATTCGAAGCTCGAAATCCGAAACAAATACGAATAACCAAAATTCAAAATTTCAAACATGCTGGAGCGCCATAGATATTGCATAAGTGCCTGACATGTTTTGGTCATTTGATATTCGAAATTAGAGATTGTTTCGACCATTTTTATAAGATCAGGCGATATTCGTATTTCGGATTTTGAGGCCCCCACAAACTCTAAATATTAGCACTTTAGCACTGACTTTGACGTTTTCCTGGACACAGAGGGGACAGGATTGACATGATAGTTTTTTCATCCTGTTGATCTCTTATAATCCCTCAATTCCTAAATCCTTCAATCCTTAAATCCCTAAATTTGTAGAGACTTACGTTGAGATTTCAGGTATCCGATATAGAATATGTCGGTTGCAATGCCTACCGCTGTCCCTACCATATTGTTTATCGTATCCACGATTGAGGAATGTCTTGTCAGCGAAAAATGCTGCAATGACTCAATACTAAACGTGAAGAGTGTTCCTATTATGAAAACAAATGCCGCGGTTTTTAGCGATGATTCACAGCTACGTCGGAGTGCGGCATGAAAAAGGAACCCTACTGGAATAAAAATGATAATATTCAGAATGATATCATCAAACGAATAGGAAAAATCCAGATAGGGTTTTTTTGGGGTTTGGATTGCTGTGGGAATATACAAATCCAATGGGGCTTTGGTTTCACTGCTGTCACCAATCCTGTCTCCGTGTCGTTCCTCAAACAAATAACGGGCGACCAAGCCTTCAGAGGCACGACACATTTGTTCGCCGGATCTTGATTCTGATAACCATCCAGCAAGATAATTCTGATGAATTTCCTTTTTAGCTAAGGGACGGCTATACATTGCCAGAAAAAAGATTTTTCCAAGCCACGGTCGATCACCTGTAGCCTCGTTCCCAAGCACTAGGTAATATGAAGGATCCCAGTTGGTAAATCTCCCTCCGGGAATTTTTTCCAGCGCCTGCATCGCGCCATTGATATAAACACGCTGCTCCATGAAATCGTACGTTACGACGATATGTTGCAGAACCGGAGCACGAAATACATTGGCAACTTTCAGGTGTGGTTTTACGCCATTTGGGTCTGTGTTTGTTGTGCGTAATCTCATAATTAGGTTCTCTCCCGACTGTCCAAGGGTAAAATTCCGCAGGCTGGAATTGAGAGAATAGGAAACGATCCTTGCAGGGCCTGACTGGACCTCTTTTTCCGAAGCGATCCACATCTCCAGCGAAAAGCCGGTACCTATAAGGAGGCGACTGCAAAGATTTTCTGTGGAGGAACGTGATAAAACCTGTCCTTTTTGTCTAAACTCAATGCCATTTGACTTTGTAACCCAATGCACATTATTTTTTTCTCTTTGAAACGCAAAATCAAAAGGCCACAAGAGCGCAACAAACAACATGAGCATGTATGTAACCACGGCCCTGTTATA
>JAJSZW010000148.1 GCA_030262895.1 Deltaproteobacteria bacterium
CTTTAATAGCTTTTGGAATATATTTTTATTCCAGCTATAATGCTTATAAAAATCTTATTTATGGTTATACTGACCTTGTTTACTTTGAACAAGCATTCGATAACTTTCTAAAAGGAAATGGACTTGTAACTACTGGTAGCGGCGAAGAAAGAAGTTTGTTTGGCGGGCATACTCATTTTACATACCTTATGTGTTTGCCCTTCTATGCAATATTTCCGTCTGCTTTGACTCTTTTAGCAATAGGTAGCGCTCATGTTCTTGGCGGGATGATTTTTGTTTTTTTTATAGCAAAAAAACTTTTAAAAAACAGATTACTCTCATGGATTTGCTATATTCTATTTATGCTAAATGGGCTTATTCAAAAGACAGCAGGGTCGTTCTGGGTATATAGTTTTCATCCGGAAGTCTTTTATATATTTTACTTTTTTATGATGATATATTTCTGGGAAGATAAGAAAACACTTTCTGTTTTTGCATTTTTTATGGCATTATTTACAAGAGAAACTTATGCGATCCCACTTTTTATGACAATGCTCTATTTTTTGATTAAGGACAGGGGAAATAATAAAACAGCTTTAGTTTTGATGGGTGTAAGTGTTTTATATTTTATACTTGCTACAAAGTTAGTAATACCTTTTTTTGGGAAAAGAAACCTCTTGTATTTGTCAATAGGAAAAGGCTTTTTTTATAAGGTTATTGAAGATGGGAAATTGTTGTTTATTTTATTTTCAAAATATTGGGGAATCTTACTATTTGCTTTTTTTTGCATACCTATTTTATCCCCGGAGATAGTAGTTCTTGGGTTACCTACTTCATTAATTAATACAATTGTCTCGCATTCCCTTCTTGGATATACTGTGCCAACAAATCCAAGGTCCTGGCATGCAATACCCATTTATTGTTTTTTAATATGGGCCTTTATAAAAAGCTTTGGGAAAATAATTGATTTTGTCAAAATAAAAAACTTTAAATATTTCTTTTCCGGTATACTTATTATATTTGCACTAATTACAAGTGTACTTTTTTCAAATTTTAGATCTCGCGCAATAAAACAAGAAGAGAAACCATTTTTAGATACTTATGAAAAGGCCAAGAAAATAATTGATGAGGATGCATCCCTGAGTGTTTCATGGCGCTTAGGCGCTCATTTAGTAAAAAGGCGTTTTGTTTATTATTTCCCAACTAATTATAAATCTTCTGACTATTTATTGGTTGCATCATCGAAAAAAAAAGATAAAGAGAAAGTCGAAAGCATTTTAAAAGAAGATGATTTTGATATAGTATTGAATGAAAATGGCATACTTTTATTAAAAAATAAATCGAGATAATGGCATCCTTCACGCAAACCGAAAAGCAGTTTACACTTTTTTGAATTAGCCGCAAAAAGTCGCAAAAAGCGCAAAATCGTTTATGTCTTAATAAATGCATATTTAGTGCTTGACCGAAAAATGCTCAAGAGAAAAGACTATAGAGTTTTCGTTATTGCTGTCCTGTCTGTAATTGGAATTGTTGGCTTGCTCTTCGTTACAACGTGGGGCATCGGTATTTCTCCTGATTCCATTACTTATATTAGTGTTGCCCGCAATCTGTTGGATGGCCATGGCTTAACTCAGACCTATGCCAATGGTATAATAGCCCCGATGACTCACTATCCACCACTATATCCTATGCTACTTGCAATGATTGGGATCTTTGGAATTGATCTATTGGATGGTGCCAGGTATCTTAATGCTTTTCTTTTCGGAGCCAACATTATAATGGTTGGCCTTGTGATCAGTAGATCCTTGCGTGGATCTGTTTGGACTTCAATATTCGGTTCGTTTCTAGTGCTAACTTCCGGTGTTATGATCAATATTCATTCGATGGCAATGACAGAACCTTTGTTTGTTTTCTTCGGTCTTTTGGGATTGTTTCTATTGGCTCTCTATATTGAAAACCCAAAACCATTACTTCTCATTACTTGTTCTGGTGCAATCTCATTGGCGTTTCTTGCCAGATACCCGGGGGCGGCATTGGTCGCTACCGGAATCGTGGCAATATTTTTCATGAGCAGGAAAACATGCTACGGGAGAATTGGCGATTCTGTTATTTTTGTCGCTATTAGCTCTATCCCAATGGCATTGTGGATCATTAGAAACTTGTACATTGCTGATAGTGCAACAAATAGAGAAATGGTTTTTCATGCCATTACCTTTGCCCATATTACGTCTGCTCTGACCACTTTTTCAAGATGGTTATTACCGAGTGCGGTTCCGGATATTATAAGGACAATCCTTTTTATAATGTTAGTCGTGGGTTTGCTTGGTTTGAGTGTTCTGCTGTTGCAAAATAAAAGGAGACTAAATAAAAGCGATTCAACCAAACAATATCTTACAAAACTCCCTTGTATACTGGTTACCTTCATTTTCTTCTATGGGGCACTTTTGGTTGCGTCTATTTCGTTCTTTGATGCACAGACTCCACTTAACGACCGTATTCTCTCACCCGTATACGTTTCAGGGGTAATTCTAATTTTGAGCATAGCACATAAGCTATTACGTTCTATGGAAGGAATACGTGTCATCCAGGTTGCATCTATCGTATTGTGCATAGTTTTTGCCGGCTCTTATCTATTACGTGGAACGAGCCGGATCATTCGTGCGCATAGCGATGGACAGGGATATGCCGGCAATGCCTGGAAGCAGTCTGAAATTATCCAAAAGGTCAGAGTCCTTCCTTCTGAACTTCGAGTGTATACTAACGCTCCTGATGCTGTCTATTTTCTCAGTGGGAAACCTGCCTATAGGATTCCCGCTAAACTGAGAGCTACCACTCGCGAGATCAACAAAAACTATTTATCTCAGTTGACCTCAATGGGAGAACAACTTAAGAATCATGATGCAGTTTTGGTCTATTTCAATACGATTACCTGGCGATGGTATTTGCCATCGGAGGACGAACTTAAAGAAAAATTGCCACTTCGCGTCCTTTTCCAGGGGGCTGATGGAACAATTTATAAAGCAGAGACTACAACAAACGAATGATTGACCGGACACCTTCGGATAGCAGTACTTGCCGTTCGGTTCATTACGGAAGTGTCTCCTCAAGTTCAACCTGAAGCTGCACCCCGAGAAGACCCTACTCATCAAGTTTGCATGCTTTGCAGTTGAACGGCGAAAGAGACGGGTGAGGGTAAAGATATCGAGTAACCGGCATTCCTACCACGACCTTTCAGTACAAAAGCGAGAGTTATTAATTAAAAGGGGAGAATAAGTGTTAATATGAATCCGAATAAACAAGACAGGGGGATCAAATTTACTGTGGGAACCGGAACTTACCGATCTGGAATTTATTTGTAAAGACCTCTTGGAACTGGCATGTAGCTCATCACAAATATGATTCCGAAGTTGAGCGATGAAAAAAAGATTAATTTTTAATCAGCTACCAGCATACTTAATTGTTTCGGGCATTGCGGCTTTAATCAATTTTTTGTCAAGGTTTGTTTATGACCTTATAACGAATTTTGAGATAAGCTTGATAATGGCTTATTGTACTGGCTTAATCTTCAATTTTTCTTTGTCGAAAAAGTTCGTATTTAACTCCAAAGAATCAGGAAAAACCCTCAGGGAATTCATCAAATTTTTCCTGGTTGCCAGCGGAGGGCTGATTGCATTGTATATCTCCTCTGTTTTCGTCTTCTGGCTCAGTAATTTGTATTTCTCTTCTTATCCAATTCAGTTGCGGAAATCTGTGTCTCACATAATTGGAATAGGTGTTGGTTTTATCCTCAATTTTGTCGGTCACAAATTTTTTAGTTTCCGCTCAAGCGGAATATGGAAATTTATTACAAATAAAACATCATAATAAGCTAATTCAACTATGAAAATTGGTATTGTTGGTACAGGTCCAGCCGGTATTTCTTGTGCTTATCAATTGGTAAAAAGAAACATATACGTCGATGTATATGAATCTGCTTCTATTGTCGGTGGAATGGCAAAGACTATTGAACTTTGGGACCAAAAGGTCGATCTCGGCCCACACAGATTTTTCAGCAGTGACCCCCGCATCAACCAATTGTGGCTCGAAGTTGTCGGCAATGATTATGAAATGGTCGATCGGCTCACCCGAATCTATTATAAAAAGAAATTCTTTTACTATCCGTTGAAACCGTTCGACGCGTTTTTGAAACTCGGCTTTTTCGAGGCGGCACGATGTTTGTTCAGCTATGTAAAAGAAAAAATATCCCCCACTGAACAGGACGGCACGTTTGAAAACTGGGTCGTCAACCGTTTCGGGAGGCGTCTGTTCGAGATATTCTTCAAAACGTATACCGAAAAGCTCTGGGGCATCTCTTGCAGGGAATTGGATTCCGATTTCGCCGCTCAACGAATCAAAAAATTGTCACTGTATGAAGCCATTAAAAACGCCATAATCGGTGGCAAAAACAACGAGCATAAAACACTCGTCGATCAATTCGCCTATCCCATTGACGGTACCGGTGCAGTCTATCAAAGAATGGCTAAGTACGTTCAAAAGCACAACGGTAACGTATTTTGCAGCACTCCCGTTAGGAGAGTTATAAATGAAAACAATACGGTTGTTGCTATTGAAACCGTTGACGGTAAAACCGAATACTATGACCATGTCATCTCGACCATGCCCATTACCCAGCTGATCAAGGGCTTCTCCGACGTTCCGCCTGAGATCTTAGAATTAACCGAAACACTGCGTTACAGAAACACTATTCTCGTCTACTTGCGGGTAGACAGGGACAATTTGTTCTCGGACAACTGGCTGTATATCCATTCCTCTGATCTCTTGATGGGTAGGGTGACCAATTTTAAGAACTGGGTACCGACTATATGTAAAGGTCAGTCCGACACCATTTTGGCACTGGAATACTGGTGTTTTGACAATAATGAACTTTGGGCGATGGACGACGAAAAATTGATATCCATGGCCGGTGCGGAAGTAAAGAAAACAGGTTTGCTGAACGGCGCGAAAATATTGGACGGATATATCTGCCGGATCAGTAAATCCTATCCAGTGTATTATAAAGGCTACAGGGAGCAGTTGAAGAAGATCGAAGATTATCTTGACACAATCGACAACGTAACCGTGATAGGCCGGAGCGGCTCGTTTAAATACAACAACCAGGACCACAGTATCTTAATGGGGATTTTAGCCGCTGAAAATATTAGTGACGGAGCGAAACACGATTTGTGGAACATAAACACCGACGATGAATACCAAGAATCTTCGGTCATAACGAAAAGCGGGCTGCAGAAAAAATAGAAGGCCGCTGTGATGGCTGTCTTGAATATACATACTGGTGTCGGACGCGCGCAGTTGTATCACAGGAGATCAGCGTATCGTGTATATTTAGACCTGATGGCGAAGTATGATGTTTCCACTGCGAAGTAGAAGTATGGGCATAGTGTCTGATGCCGAACTACATACACCTGATTGAGGAGATTTAATAAATTGACTGACTTGGGGCGGTAAGAGCATGAGCAAGGAATATTTGAGCGGTGTGACAGCCGATACTGGGAGATGATAGGGATGCAGATGGGGACTGGCAGCAGTTGTTAATTTATTTTGTTTTCTTAGGAATGTTTTCTGCCGGTTTGAGTGTAACACATTCGGCTCTAACCGCTTTTATTACCGCCGCTTTTGTGAATTATCTACTGTGTATATTTATTTTGTTTCGGCACGAGGTTAGATGGAATTCAACAACAGAGATATTATTTTAGCGGGGTATCCACTTGACGCAAGTGACCACAACATATAGTTTGTTGATCAATGGAAAGCAAACGCTGTTAGCGGTAAAAATTTCGACTATTGTCTTACACGAGTATAAGTTTTCCAATTTAATCGCTGCACATCACGTTCACGAGGTTTTTACGGGCTTATAGAGAAGTACTTGTGACCGTGCCAACGTCATACCGTAATATTGTGGATGTAAAACACAATATATAGTAGGCACTTGCGTCAAGTGGATACCCCGTTTATTTTATATTCTGGTAGTTGGGATAGTTGCCATTTTTAGATCTTTGGATTACGAAATTATTGTTGGCATCGGGGGCTACGCCCGCCATATCAAAAATGATGGCTACTGGATTAGTACTGATCTTGAATTTCACTGGGAGACGATTTTTTGTGTTTCCAGAGCCATCTATTAGTTCCTGGAGGCCTCGGAAGAAATGAGTTGCGTTATGTGAGCAGATAATTTCGTTTGGATTCTTATTGCAATAGTACAGAGATCCAATTAATCAAAACCACTTATCACAACCTGATTGCAAAAAGCAGGTTTGGATGCTGAACTATTACGGCAAAGTGAAGTGGGGATGAACAAATGAAAAAGAGAGTTAAGCAATTCATAAAACATGCGCTGTGGAGGACTGTGCCGCAGCTATCAATGCGGTGGTGGATGCGACCGGCGCCGCAGGAGTTCTGTATTGGAATCTATACCGGGGTGTCACCTTTTTGCCTTGTTTCTGCCAAACACGTATCAAACCCAGTGCTAACACGCAATAGTGTAACTGACGTTCCAGCGGTATGTGTTGCAGACCCTTTTATGTGTCGTGCCGGCAACTTATGGTATATGTTTTTTGAGGTTGTGAACCAGATTACTTTGAAAGGTGAGATAGGACTGGCGATAAGCGAAAATGGAATGCAGTGGAAGTATCAGCAAATTGTGCTTGCTGAGCCTTTTCATTTATCTTATCCTTATGTCTTTGAATGGCAGAACGAGTATTATATGATTCCTGAGGGTGGGAGAGGTGGTGGCGTGAGCCTGTATAAGTCCGCTAATTTCCCTGTACTGTGGTCACGTATTGCCACCTTATTGAAGGGAGAGCGATTTGTTGATAACTCTATTTTTCGTTACCACGATCAATGGTGGTTATTGACCGACGCTGGTGCGGAGACAAAGTCTCCAGTTCTTCGGCTTTATTTTGCAGAGGAGCTTACAGGCCCATGGTTCGAACATCCGGATAATCCGTTGCTTGAAAAAAACCCTCATGTTTGCAGACCGAGTGGGAGAGTACTCATACTCAACGACAAGCCTATTCGTTTTGCCCAGGATGTTTTTCCTATATACGGCAGCAGGGTTAGCGCTTTCGAAATCGTTGAAATCACGGTAAATACTTATGAGGAACGGCAAATCGGAACAGAATGTGTGCTCACATCCGGAGATGACAATTGGAACAGTGGAGGAATGCATCACATAGACCCGCACCTATTGCCAAATGGAACATGGATGGCTTGCGTAGATGGATTTCGATTCCACGACTCAATTTCTTCTCGGTAAACCCTGTGTCTACGCACACATCACTGACTTCCCCAATCCCTGGTCGCCGATCCCTGACCTCTGTGAACGGTTACTAACATCCATGAATATGCTATTATGATTTGTCACGATAACATACCAATATAATGAGACAAAAAACTGAAAAGACAATCGAAGAACATGCTGAATTCCTTCGAGAGATAGTGAAGCTGCAGTTGTGGTTTGTCTGGAGGTGGCTCAAAAAGCATCCTAATGAAGAGTTCTCCTTTGTGATTCGGAACAGGGTTGACATTTTTCGAAAGACAGACCTCAACAAGGTGCGCTCTAAGAACACAAGGACTGCAGGTGACTTAACCCTGCCCGAGTGGTTGAATCTGGAACAACAAGCACGGAACATCTACGAGAAGACAAAGGATTCCAGCACCGACATGTTTGAGGAACAGGCTTGGAAGGTCTTTCGACCGGTAGTGGAGGCTCGGGTTGAGCGAGATTTCCATGAAGGGGATGGAATGGACGATTATCAGTGCGGTAGTCTGCGGTATGACGCGCTGCCAAAGCGAGTAAGTTACCGTTTGAATTTCCTGAGTTATTTAACGAAGGGCAAACCGAGGTGTGTGAATTTTCACATCAGCAATGGGAACGCACCAATGTCCATTTTTGACGACCCTGAGTACCTCCCGAATTGCTTCTTTCAACTAATAGGGGAAACACGGAAAAAGTTTCGTGCAAGAGCGCTCACAGTTACTACCTGGCTCAACTCCTATCCGCTATGGTTAGCGCTATTCCCAAAACAGTGGCACGATAACCTGGGTTCTCCAGATGAAAGCGTTAGTTGGTCCCAGTTATATTGGGGACAATTCGTGACAGCTCGGGGAACGTTCAATTTCTGTGGATATCGATAAAGAGTCGTTTGACTTTATTTATTCTATAGGGGTATTGGGTGAGTATTCGCCGGTAACTCCCAAATTGTTATCTGAACTACACAGCCTGTTGAAGTCTGATGGCAAGCTGTTTGTCACTGCCGTAGATATTCATAGTAGAATTCAGGTGCCTGAAAATGAGTTGCC
>JAJSZW010000149.1 GCA_030262895.1 Deltaproteobacteria bacterium
CATATCCTGGGATAAATCAGGGTCGCTTTGAAAATATATGATGTCTTCTATGCGCTTCAACCAGATATCATCTGTAATTTTACATCTTTTTTTAAAATCTGAATAAAGAGCTGTTCCGGGGAATATATCAAGGATGTAGAAGATAATGCTCAGGGGTTTGATTTCATGAATTAAATCTATGGTGTCCTGAATTGTATCCCGGCTTTCTCCTTGGCACCCGTAAATAAAGTATGCCCGGGCCATAATGCCGTATTTAGGAGTCAGCGCAAAAGCTTTTTTTATTTGATCTGTTTTAATGTTTTTGTTCAGAATTTTTCTTATTTTTTCAGATCCGCTTTCCACACCATAACTGATCTGAATGCAGCCGGCTTTTCTCATCCAGTAAAGAACTTCATCGTTCACATAGTTTACGCGGGAAATTGCCACCCATACTATTTTTAGTCCTCTATCCAGAATTTTTTTGCAGATTTCAATTACTATGTCTTTTTTGAGGGTAAAGGTGTCATCTGAAAAATAAAAAAAAGTTATTCCTTTTTTAAAGAGAAGTTCAATTTGATTTACAAAATAATCCGGGGAGTGAAATCTTACTTTATGGCCCCAGAGCTGAGGAGAACCGCAAAAAGTACAGTTTCCAGGGCATCCTCTGGTCAAGGAAACATGCTGATAGTTGAAATACTTTGCCGGGATCGGCAGTTTGTCAAGGTTATGTATGATCTCAGCGGGCGTTGTTTTTACAACTTTGCCTTTTTTTCTGTAAGCAATGCCTTTGACATTCCTGATTTCTTTATAATTCTGTTTTTGTATGCATTTTAAAAGAGTTAGAAAAGTGTATTCTCCTTCTCCTAATACTGCGTAATCAATTTCCTTGAAGTGCTTTAATAAATGCTTCCATAAAAAGGTGGCGCCTATTCCGCCAAAGACAATTTTTACTTTTGGGTCGATTTGTTTTGCAATCCTGGCGATTTCAATTCCACCCCATCGATTTGCATGCATTATCGAAAAACCGATTACATCCGGTTTTTTTTCAATCAATGTCTCTTTAATGACATCACAGGATGTTTTATTGACCTTATGCCAGTTCAGTATTTCAACATCAAAATTGTTTTCCTTTAAAACAGCACCCACATAATAAACTCCCAAGGGTACAAAACTTATCTCTTCTTCATGAACTCTGTCTTCAAGGAAATAGGGGTATATAAGTAATATTTTCACGGTTCACGGTTGATCAAAGCATAAGGTTGTGTAATGATTTAGTTTTTTGAAAAAGAATCTGACAGAATAACAGGATAAACAAGATTTTATTTAAAGTGCACAAACAAAGCCAACTCTCATTGTAGCTATCCGGTAAATCATAAAATATAATCACAACATGAAGAAGATGTGTATCAAGGTATAAGGATTTAGATTTGGATTAACAGGAAAAGTTTCGATAATTTAAATCCTGAATATCTTGTAAATCCTGTCCAAAAAAATAATATTTAAAAGCGCTAAAGCGTTACAAAACGGCTACCTTTATTTTTTGTTTTTCCGGTTGGCTTCAAGCATCCTGTTATGCAGGCGTTCAGAGCGAATGCAGAAGGTTTCCAGTTTTGCATTTATTACCTGGGGGAAAGGAGAGCCGTCACTTTCTATAGCCAGAAACGGCAGGTCTTCTATATCCTTGAGTATATGCCGGAGTTGTTTATTTTTAGAATCAGTTGCAAGCTTTCCTTCCCGGTTCATAGTGACGTTAAGAATAGACTCTGAAAGGCGGTTGGGCATACAGCCAAAAGGACCTATGGCTATTACTCCACAGACATGGGATGCAACTTCGGTGAGAGCGCCGCCCACCGTCAGAATGGCTTCACCGGCCAGATATGGAGAAATATAAGGCGAGGCGCTGTTTATTATTGATTTCATGTCGAGCAGCTCCGCGTGAACAAGCCCTGAACGCGACAGTATTGATTTGATACGCTTTTCATATTTTGACATGAATTTCTTTTTGATCATGAACTCCAGCTTTTCCAATTTAGACATTTTGTGGTCTGAATAATTATTTTTCAGAATATAGTCAGCATATAAAATCCACTCTGACACCGGCGTACATATCGCTGCAAACCCTCCTTCAGCAAGGCGTTCAGTCAAATATTGACGAGAAATATCATCTCTTCTGACAAATATTTCACCTGAAAGCGAGATAGTCGGCACTTCTTCTACGGGCCGCTTTAATGGGATCTGGCTGAACCGTTTAGCAGTTATGGAAAGTTGTTTTTCAAGCTTAGAGAAGTCTCCTGTTTCCAATTTTGCCAATATCTGTTGCCACTCATCATTGAATATTTTAATAGCTTTTTCTGTGTCTGCCGCATTAGCCAGCATCATGGATCTGATATCTTCCATTACATCAGATACGATTACAGCACTCCAGGCGTGAAGCTGAAAATTGCCGCCCATGCCCGCGTATGCATTCTCTGATGACAGCGAAAGCATAGCGACATCCGGAAGCTCAAGTTTTTTTACCAGGTCTTCCATAAATATGTAGTACTGGCCGAATCGGCACGGTCCGGAACCTGTCGGCATGAAGTATACAAGAACTTCACCATTCTGCTTTTTGTTGCGGATGTAATTGAGCAGAGTTCCTGTAGTAAGAATTAGCGGCAGGCATTCTTTGCAGGACGTATTTGCGCGGCCAAGTTTAAGCACTGATTCATCAGAAGGAGGATGGGCTATTGTTTTAATACCTCTTCCGCGAAATATAGCTGCAAGCGATTCAGAGGCTAGTTTGCCCATAGAAGGTATTAAAAGAGTTACACGTGAGTCGGTCATCGGTATTTTTTTGCCGGAAGATGTTACTACTTTTGCAACACCGTCTTCAATTACGGGGCGGGCCGGGGTAAAGGAGCTTTTCTTTAGTGTAATCATTTTATTAGCCATAAGTTGTCTGAAGGCTGATACTATGTCGAGAAAAGCTTCTACCCTTGTTTCAAGGCCTGCGTCTGCGGTATGGCTGTCAAGTTCAAGGGTCAGGGAGGGCTTTCGGCCCATGTAATTCCTGAAATATCCAATTATAAACGAATCAGGGCCGCATGAAAAGTTGGTAATATAAACGCCGAACAGTTGGGGGTGCCTTTTTACAAATTTGCCGGCTTTGAGTATAAGTTGCCCCATTCCCCAGTACATATGGCGCTTTGTCTTTTCATTATCAAAAGGAAGAAAATCAAAAGGTATTACGAGAACCCCCCTTGAGGCCAGTTTGTTGGGAATGCCCATGTGGGCTTCTTTAACGAATCCATTGTATGCTCTGGCAAATATAACAACTCCCGTCTTTTCCGGTTCAGATTCAAGTTTTGCAAGCGCCTTCTTGCCGATATCCTTCATTTCATCTATGCATTTAATCTGTTGTTGCATGGCCTTTTTGAAAGCCTTATCAGCTTCCTTGCGGCTGATTCCCATCTTTTTAGCGGTTTCAATTAGGGGTTCTCCGGCGTTTTCCAGACCTTTTGTTAAATTTATAAGGGGAGAAAGTACTTTTGTCCCTTTTCTTTTAAGCTCTTCGAGTTTTTCACGGAATGTTACTTGAAGATAATATGTTTCACCCTGAACAAAGGGACAGACCTGCGAGCTTGAATGACCATTTGGAACATGAACTGCTTTGAAATGAGGCAGGAATATGAAATCAGGAGGATTTTCCATAGTAATCAGGGAGTAAAAAAAACCATGAGACAGTTCAGCGGGGAAGCAGAAAGCTGTGTTTTTCTGATCCATTCCTTGCTTTGAAATTGAATCCGGAATTACAGGTTCGAAGCCCAGTTCGGTAAAAAAAGTGGAGTAAAGAGGGTAAAAGGTGTTGACCATAAAACTTCTGTTTATTCCGATTCTTCCTCTGCGTTTTTTTTTGCTTTTTTCAGGCAGTTTTGCGCCGTACTTTTCAAATATCAATTGCTGCCTGATCCGCACCAGATCCAGCTTTTCTACATCGTATTTTATTTTTTGCCGTAAGTTGTAATACCTGTTGCACGCTCCTCCAAATGGATATTTCTTGCCTTCAAGCTCGATCATTGCTATTTCGCAGCGCCGGTCGCATTTCTCTTTGCCGCCTCTGCATATGAAATTTTTTCCGTATTTTACCTCTCTATCTGCAAGTGTCCCAAGGTTAAAGTCCTTTTCCGCCATTAATCCTGTTTCAATTCTTTTTTTGATCTCAAGGGCAACGCCAAAAGCTCCCATAAGGCCGGGTTCCGGCGGAACGATTATCGGCTTGCCTACAAGTGCGGCCATGGCAAACGGAATTGCTTTGTTGTAGCAGACTCCTCCCTGCATAAAGACCTTTTCCCCAACCGGTTTATTGCCTTTTACTCTGTTTGAATAATTCATGCAGATGGAATAAACCAGCCCGGCGACAATATCTTCGTGCTCTACTCCTTCGTGAATGGCATTTTTTATGTCAGAGGAGATAAATGCGGCGCACTGATCATTGAAATTGGGAGGATTTTTCCCTTTAAGTGCGATATCTGCGATATCATCCATTTTTACACCCAGAGTTTCATATGCAGATTCTTCAAGGAAAGATCCGGTTCCGGCTGAACACGCTTCGTTCATTGCATAATCAGAGGGCACAGCGTTTGTTATATAAGTGTATTTGGCATCCTGTCCTCCAATTTCGAATATGGTATCTACTTTGCAATCAAAGTAAACGGCAGCAGTTGCATGTGCGATTATTTCATTGATTACACCTTCAGTTAAGGCATGAAGACCAGCTATTTGACGGCCGGAACCACAGACACCCAGACCCGTAATTGATATTTCATCAGGATCTACTTTTTCTTTTATCTGCTCTAGAATATTTCGATAACAACTCCGGGAAGCAGCTATCGGATCACCGTTTGTGCGCAGATATATAGATGCAAGCATTGAGTTATCTTCTTTTCGCAGAAGAATAGCCTTGGTGGTGGTAGAACCCACATCCAGGCCCAGTATGCAAACATCACCCGGCTTTATATTTCCCATGTCAATTGTTTTGAATTCTACCATGTCCTTGAAATTGAGGAGTGGAGAAAGTGTATCAAATGATGTAATTTCTTTCTTAAAAAGATTTGCTATTCCGGCAAAAGGGGCGGTTTTGTTATTAAGTGCCCAGAGTGCGGCGCCCATGGCTTCGAAATATGGCGCTTCCTCAGGAACTATGAGACCCGGAATCTCCTTATGCAAATATTCAATCATCATCCTGTTGCGAGCTGTTCCGCCGGTGATCATGATATTTTGTCTTTCAACCTTCTTCAGAAGCTCCAGAATCTTATTCGCCATCATTTTGCAGAGGCCGGCAGTAACCTTGGATTTCGGGACGCCTTTGTTTGTTGCATGAGTGCAGTCTGACTTGCAGAAGACAGAACATCGCCCGGAAACATGATGCGGATTTTCCGTAGAAGCCCACTGGGCTGCCTCTTCCATTGATACATTCATTCTGCGAAGCTGTTGAAGAAGGAATTCACCTGTCCCTGATGCACACTTGTTACCTGTCACCACATTTGATATTTGGCCCAGCCTGTTTAAAACATATACCATGAATGTCTCTCCGCCCGCGGAGACAATTGCCGGGCATGAGATACTTTTGGGTTTGACAAATTCATATGCTAATTCAACAGCTTCGGGTTCGGGTATGGATGAAAGGTTTACAAACTTGCAGAATTTCCTGCCGGTTGCGGCGATCCTGTCAAATGATTTTAAGTCGAAGTTTTTTAGTGCGGCAAGCAGAGTTTGCTTTGGATCTCCTTCGTGGGTGTGAAGTGAAGATTTGACAATTCTTGGCTTGTTCTCAGACTTTTTCATTGCCATGTGGACAATGGATACTGTGGAAGCTCCGAGACACAGACCAAGAGAGTTTATTGTATCTGTACCTGATTCAGTTTGCTGAATAATTTGTTCCTCTAAATTTTTATTATCTTTATACATGGTTGTCCGCCAAAAAATTTTTATCTTATTTTATGTGAACGGTCTCCCCAACCTTTGGAGTGATTACAGAAAAACCATTATTTCCCAGGTGTTGTGCAAATGAAATGGACTGATCTTCCTCTCCATGGACCACAGCTATTCTTTTAATTCGTAAATTTGATTCCTTAAGGAAACGAAGCATTTCGTTTTTGTCGCCATGTGCGCTAAAACCGCCTATTTTAGCAACATGGGCTTTAAGCGGATATGTTTTATTGAGAAATCTCAGTATTGGCGGATTACCGCTTCTTCCGGAATTTTCATATTCTTTGCCTTGTTCCAAAATACGACGGCCAAGTGTGTTCTGAGCCATATAACCTACGATTAAAATCGTATGCTGTGGATTATGAATTTTATAGCGCAGGTGATGAAGAATTCTGCCGGCTTCGCACATTCCTGCAGCAGATATTACTATGTGAGATTTTTTTTCACGCATCAGAGCCATAGATTCTTCAACAGAACTGATAAAATGAACTTTGTCAAATAAAAACGGATTTATACCGTTTTCCAAGAAAGCCTTATGTGTTTTCTTGTTATAAACTTCAGGATGTTCGCCGAAAACTCTGGTTATTTTTGTTGCAAGGGGACTATCTACATATACCGGGACTCGAGGAACTTCACCTTCATTGTAAAGTTCGTGAACAACATATAACAGCTCTTGGGTACGACCGAATGCGAAAGCCGGTATTAAGACAGAACCTCCCCGATCAAATGTTTCAGTTATTACCTTTTTCAACTGCGGTTTTAAATCCTGGACAGGTTCATGCAATCGGTTCCCATATGTGCTTTCCATTATAAGCAGGTCTACATCCCTGTGTTCTTCAGCAAAATTTAAGGTTGGATTATTGAGAATCGGCTTGTTAAACCTGCCGATATCGCCGGTATAACAGATAGTATAGTTACTGTCGTTTTCCCTGACTTTAATCATGCTTATGGCTGATCCTAAAATATGTCCGGCGTCGTAGAATGTGCAGATCATATCCTTCCCTATATTTACCGGGTGCTTATAGGGATATCCGTCAAAATATTTGAGCGACTGTTCAGCATCTTCTATGGTGTAAATAGGATGGACACCTTCCAGGTGATATTTTTCGATTAATTCGTTAATTACCTCTTTGTTTAGTTTGGTTTGGTTTTTTTTAAGCAATTGTTTTATATTATTGATTTGACGTTTTGATAATTTTTTAGTGCGCTGTGATGTTTTTAATTGATAAAGATTTGAACGAACGGTTTTATAATTTAGATAGTTTGCGTCTGATTCCTGAATATGAGCGGAATCCGGCAGCAAATATTCGCAGGTATCTGCTGTTGCCCGCGTGCATATGATGTGTCCGTTGAAATTTCCTTTTATAAGCATTGGTATGCGACCCGAATGGTCTATATGGGCATGAGAAAGAACTATATTTGTGATAATCGTGGGATCCAATGGTAATATTCTGTTTTTCTGTTCACTTTCCTTGCGCCTTCCCTGAAACATTCCGCAATCCAGCAGTATCCTGTCATTTTCAGTAGTAATTAGATGCATTGAGCCTGTAACTTCACGAACTCCGCCATAAAATGTAACATGCATTGATGAAGACTCCTTTAGACTTTATTCAGTAATAAGCGACCATTGAACATTTAAGCGGGGGGATAGCTGGACGCCCTTAAAAATCTAAGCAATTTATTCAATTAACTGATAATCGTTGTTGCGCGCAATTATCTCGCCCCTCTCCACTGAGTATCCAACACCGGGAACACTGATCCCCAAACGCCCGGCTAATTCAGTAAGTGAAATCCCCAATTCGCGAACCGCCCAAAAACAAAAAAGGCTCCTGGCTTTAACCCTTTTTTGCTGTTTGCCTTTCAAAAAAATATCATCTACCTCTATATCGTAAATTTCAGCCACTCTCGCTGCAATCCTACCCAGATCATAACCCCAGACGCTTTAATTCGTATTTCCGGTCAAATTTCTCATTGGCCTGAGAAAGTACATCGGCTACAAAATCCGATTCCCCCAATATCCTTTCATCACTCTTGATGTGCTCCTGAACTTTTAAGCCATGCTTTTTTACTTCTGTCCATCCTCCAAGGCTTCGTATCAACCCGCCACCGGTCAACTCACTTCGACGACCTTGTTCGAGACCAGACTCTACATAAGAATAATAATCTTTTCTTGCACGATGACCAGTGTTGTTAAAATAACTGAGGACATAATCCACATCCTGCCATGAACGCTTTTTTCTACCCATTAACACACTATGCCCACAATAGGCATAT
>JAJSZW010000150.1:0-7461 GCA_030262895.1 Deltaproteobacteria bacterium
GCCAAGGAGGATGAAATCAAATCTCTTCTGTCTGAAGCAGGGCTTAGTGTGTCCGCACAGACTACGTTATATGACGGGCGTACAGGAAAGCCTTTTAAAGAAAAAATTACGATTGGTATAATGTATATGTTGAAGCTTCATCATCTTGTTGATGATAAGATACATGCTCGATCAATCGGCCCTTATTCACTTGTAACCCAGCAACCCCTCGGAGGAAAGGCCCAGTTTGGAGGTCAGCGTCTTGGGGAGATGGAAGTTTGGGCTATGGAGGCTTATGGAGCGGCTCATGCTCTGCAAGAGTTTATAACGGTAAAGTCGGATGATATGGCTGGAAGGACACGTATGTATGAAAAGATTGTAAAAGGTCAAAACGTGCTTGAACCGGGCATACCTGAGTCTTTCAAGGTTCTGACAAAAGAGTTGCAGAGTTTGGGTCTTGATATAACCCTTATGGAGAAGGATTAACGACCGAAAATTACGGAAGGGAGTAAAATGGAAACTCTATATGATTTCTTCGCCAAACCCATGGATCCAAGGCATTATAAAGGTGTAAAGATTGGATTGGCATCGCCTGAGCAGATTTTAAAGTGGTCGCATGGGGAGATTAAAAAGCCGGAGACAGTCAACTATCGAACCTTCAAACCGGAACGAGATGGACTCTTTTGCGCCAAAATTTTTGGTCCGACAAAGGACTATGAGTGCAATTGTGGTAAGTACAAGCGTATGAAGCACAGGGGAGTTATTTGTGAAAAATGCGGGGTTGAGGTTATTCAGTCAAAGGTCAGAAGGGAAAGGATGGCGCATATACAGCTCGCTACACCTTGTGCCCATATATGGTTTTTGAAAAGCCTTCCAAGCAAGCTCGGCAACTTGCTTGATATGACTCTGAAAAATATTGAAAAAGTATTATATTTTGATAGTTATATCGTAATTGATCCAAAGGATACCGGTCTTAGCCGAGGTCAGCTTCTATCAGATGATAAATATTACGAGGCGCGTGAAGTATATGGTGAAAAGTTTGAAGCCGGGATAGGAGCCGAAGCAGTTAAGAAATTACTTGAGAGCATTGATCTTGATACTTTATACAAAGAACTTAGAGAGGATATTAGTTCAACAGGCTCGGTTGCAAAACGCCAAAAACTATCTAAACGACTAAAGATAGTAGATGCTTTCAGACGTAGCGGATTAAATCCGGTTTGGATGATTATGGATGTTATTCCTGTTCTTCCCCCTGATTTGCGCCCATTGGTTCCTCTGGAAGGCGGCAGGTTCGCCACATCCGATCTAAACGATCTGTATCGTAGAGTAATTAACCGTAATAACCGGTTAAAACGTCTTATCGACTTAAATGCACCTGATATCATTGTTCGTAATGAGAAAAGAATGTTGCAGGAATCAGTTGACGTTCTTTTTGATAACGGCCGGCATGGCAGAGTTATTACCGGAACCAACAAGAGACCTTTAAAATCATTAAGTGATACGTTGAAGGGCAAGCAGGGACGTTTTCGCCAGAACCTCCTTGGTAAAAGAGTGGATTATTCCGGTCGTACTGTTATTACCGTTGGACCGGATCTCAGACTCCACCAGTGCGGTTTGCCAAAGAAAATGGCTTTGGAATTGTTCAAGCCTTTTGTTTATTATCGTCTTGAGCAGAAAGGGCTTGTTTCTACTGTAAAAAGCGCCAAGAAGATGGTGGAAAAAGGAACCCCGGATGTCTGGGATGCGCTGGATGAAGTGGTAAAAGAGTATCCGGTAATGTTAAACCGTGCTCCTACACTCCATCGTTTAGGTATTCAGGCATTCGAGCCTATTCTTATTGAAGGCAAAGCCATACAGCTCCATCCTCTTGTTTGTACGGCATTTAATGCTGACTTTGATGGTGATCAAATGGCTGTACATATTCCCCTTTCTGTCGAAGCCCAGATAGAGTCCAGGATATTAATGCTTTCAAGCAACAATATCCTTTCCCCGGCAAATGGGAGTCCGATTATTGTACCTAGCCAGGATATAGTCCTTGGTATATATTACATGACAAGAGAGGTTGAAGAAGCCAGAGGAGAAGGAAAGAAATTTGCCGGCCCGGAAGAAGTCCGCTCCGCATACGATGCAGGTGCCGTTGATCTCCATGCTAAAATTACTGTTCGTATTAATAAAAAGAAATTTGACACGACCGTTGGACGTATTCTGCTTTGGGAAATCATTCCTGAGGATAACATCGTGTTAATACGCCAGCTTATGGTTTCTTCAGAAGAAGAGGCGAAAGCCGTTTATAAGAAGCTGCAAAAAGGGGCAAGCTTTGTTGACATGGTACATCAATATTCACAGAGCCTCGACAAAAAGAATGAAGGTGTTCTCGGTTTGCTTAGAAAAGATGAGTTCAAGAGGATATATCAGGCAAAAGATGAAGATATTAATACAGTATTTTCTCTTAAGCAGGGGGAGATCAGCAATATAATTTATTCTGATGACGCATATCATATTTTTGAAATTATAGAAAAGCAGCCCGAGATACCTTTTGATTCGGTCAACAAAGTAATGGATAAAAAAGCTCTACGTGAATTTGTTGATTATGCTTACAGGAATCTAGGGTCCAAAGCTACTGTCATACTTTCCGACAGATTGAAGGATATCGGCTACAAATATTCAACAGAAGGAGGCTTATCTATTTCAATTGATGCCATGATAATTCCTTCTGCAAAATGGGAAATTCTGAAGAGGGCTGAAAAACAGGTTGCTGAGATAAGCAGACAATATACCGAGGGCCTTATTACTCAAGGTGAAAAATATAATAAAGTCGTTGATATATGGGCAAAAGCAACTGACGATGTCGCTGATGAGATGATGGAATCCATGAAAATGATTCCAGTAGTTAATGAAGAAGACAAACCTGTTCTTGGCGAAAACAAAAAGCCTGTTTTAAGAGAAAGTTTTAATCCAATTTATATGATGGCAGATTCGGGCGCCAGGGGCAGCAAAGACCAGATGCGTCAGCTTGCGGGTATGCGTGGTCTTATGGCAAAGCCATCAGGAGAAATCATAGAAACTCCAATAACTGCTAATTTCAGAGAGGGCCTTTCAGTACTTCAATATTTTGTTTCGACCCATGGTGCTAGAAAAGGCCTTGCTGATACTGCATTAAAGACAGCGAACTCAGGATATCTCACCCGGCGACTTGCTGATGTCGCTCAGGACTGTGTGATTATGGGAATGGACTGTGGAACAATGATGGGCGTTGAGGTTGAATCTCTTGTGGAAGGCGGAGAGATTATCCAGCGTTTGGGAGAGCGTATTTTAGGACGTGTTGCATCGGAAGATATACTTGATCCCTTCACAGATGAAGTGCTTATAAAAGCTGGAGGAGATATAGATGAGGCGGCTGTAGAAAAGATTGAAGAAGCAGGTGTAACTATCGCCAAAATCAGATCCGTTCTTACATGCAAGACAAAACGTGGTGTTTGTGCCAGGTGCTACGGTCGCGATCTTTCACATGGTGCAATGGTTGAAATAGGCCAGGCTGTCGGCATTTTAGCAGCTCAATCTATTGGTGAACCTGGAACTCAGCTTACAATGCGCACATTTCATATTGGTGGAACAGCAAGCCGGAGAGTTGAACAGGCTGATATCAGAGCTCGAGTAGATGGGACTGTAAGTTTTATTGATCTGAATATAGTAGAAAATGCTGATAAAGAATTTGTTGTTATGAACCGGCGTGGCGGTGAATTAGCCATTATTGGTAAAGCCGGACGAGAGAGAGAACGGTTTCCCGCTATCTATGGCGCTCACATTGAAGTTAAAGACGGCCAAAAGGTTAAAGCCGGAGATCTTTTAGCGACGTGGGATCCATTTACGACACCAATTATTACAGGGGTTGATGGAATTGTAAAATTCGGAGATATCATATCCGGCAAAACCATGCAGGAGAAAGTTGATCCCGCAACTGGAAAGTCAAGTCGTACTATAATTGAATCAAAGAGTATTGATGAACGTCCAAGAATTTCTATAAAAGACAAACATGGAAAAACACTTAAACTTCCAGGCTCAAAGGGGCTGGCGCGATACATGCTGCCATTGGGAGCTATCCTGCTTGTTGAAGAAGGTGATCAGGTTCATGCCGGCAGCGTTATTGCAAAGCTTCCGCGTGCAACTACCAAAACCAAGGATATTACAGGCGGTCTTCCAAGAGTTGCTGAGCTTTTTGAGGTTCGCAAGCCAAAAGAAATAGCTGTTTTGAGTGAAATCGATGGATATGTTTCAATTTCTAAGGCAACAAAAAAAGGTAAGCAGAAAATAACAGTTACTCCTGTTGATGTTGGTGAAAAGAAGGAATATCTGATTCCACAGGGCAAGCATATAAATGTTTATGAAGGAGATTATGTAAGGGCAGGCGAATCTATGATTGGTGGTGCAGCGATACCTCAGGATATATTGAATATCAAGGGAGATATTGCATTAGCTCGCTATATAGTTGACGAAGTTCAGGAAGTATACCGTTTGCAAGGCGTGAGGATAAATGACAAGCATATTGAGGTAATCGTAAGGCAGATGATGAGGCGTGTTAAGATCCTTGAACCCGGCGATACTGAATTTATTCATGATGAACAGGTAGATAAAGTAAGATTTGAGGATGCTAACAAAGAGGTGATCAAGAAAGGTGGAAAACCTGCTGTGGCTGAACCGCTTATTTTGGGAATTACCAAGGCTTCCCTCAGTACCGAAAGTTTTATCTCTGCCGCTTCGTTTCAAGAAACAACGAAAGTTCTTACAGATGCGAGTATTGCAGGGAAAGAAGATTCTCTTATGGGGCTTAAAGAAAATGTTATTATGGGCAGACTTATTCCCGCAGGTACCGGGTTGCCTTTATACAGTGATGCCGAAGTTGTTCCGACTTAGGGCTCGGTAAAAAATAACTTGGCATTTTTGCATCTCAACTTCAACAATATCTTTAATTGATCTTCATTCGCACCTGATCTTAGTAAAATTGGCCTCGAAATAGCTCGCTATTCCTGCGGTTTTGCTCAATCAGATCAATTAAATCTACGGCAAATTTGGGCGCAAATTCTACCAGGTTATTTTTGACCGAGCCCTTAAGCGCCTGTCTGAAAATTTTGTCTTGCTTTCACACTTTTTCGCTACGGAGATAATTTTCAGACAGGCTCTAAATTTTTTACATAAAAAGCTTGACAATATTGTTCTATGCGGATAATTAAATTCTTTTTGTCAACATGTGAAATGCGTTTGCGGATACTATATTATAGAGGCTTTTAAAGGGAGAATATGCCGACCATTAACCAGTTAGTTAGAAAAGGCAGGAAGCGAATTAAAAAGAAGACCAATACACCGGCTTTAAAGGGAGCTCCACAAAAGAGGGGAGTGTGTACGCGCGTATATACTTCAACACCCAAAAAGCCCAATTCCGCTTTGCGTAAAGTTGCAAGGGTCAGGCTGACTACCGGGGCAGAGGTTACAGCTTATATCCCCGGCATTGGGCATAATCTTCAGGAACATTCGGTAGTTCTGGTTCGCGGAGGTCGTGTAAAGGATTTGCCAGGTGTAAGGTATCATATTGTAAGGGGTATTCTTGATACGCTGGGGGTCGAGGACCGTAAGCAGGGAAGATCAAAATACGGTGCAAAGAAGCCTAAATAATTTAATACGATGGTGAGGATATGCCAAGAAGAAGAGAAGTGCCTGAGAGAATAACTCTACCTGATTCCAAGTATAACAATAAGCTCATATCAAAATTCATAAAATCTATGATGCGGGATGGAAAGAAGAGCATAGCTGAGAGAATGTTGTATGATGCATTTGGTATCATTGAAAAAAAGACAAATGAATCTCCAGTCAAGATTTTTGAAAAGGCAATTGATAATGTCAGGCCGTTAATTGAAGTTAAGTCGCGACGTGTAGGTGGCTCAACTTATCAGGTTCCTACAGAAATCAGACCATCCCGTCGAACGGCTTTAGGTATTAGATGGATTATAGGTTTTGCACGCAAAAGACCTGAAAAGAGTATGGATAGAAAATTGGCCGGAGAGTTATTAGATGCCGCTAATAACAGAGGCGCTTCCGCCAAGAAAAGGGAAGATACGCATAAAATGGCTGATGCAAACAAAGCATTCGCACATTATCGCTGGTAACCCTAATTGAGCGAAAGCCGATGATACCCCATCTCCTGCGTTGTCAAGGGTTCGCAGTGGACATACTACGGCTTCACCCTTTCCGCCTTGGATCTGGTGCATCCTCGACTCTCGCTCAATCAGGGTAATGAAGTCATGAAAAATTGTTTATAGCCCAAAGTTTAAAGTGAATTATTCAAACCCTAAACTTTGAGTTAATTTTAGGAGGACGGTGATATGGCTAAGGAGAAGTTTGAGCGGACCAAGCCGCATGTCAATGTAGGGACCATTGGTCATATAGATCATGGTAAGACCACTCTTACGGCGGCTATTACGAAGCATATGGGATTGAAGGGCATGGCTGATTATGTGCCTTTTGATGAGATAGACAAGGCGCCGGAGGAGAAGGAGCGTGGTATAACAATAGCGACAGCGCATGTTGAGTATGAGACAGGATCACGTCATTATGCACATGTAGATTGTCCCGGCCATGCGGATTACATAAAGAACATGATTACCGGTGCTGCACAGATGGATGGAGCCATATTGGTGGTAGGAGCGGATGATGGTCCGATGCCTCAGACCCGGGAGCACATATTATTGGCTCGTCAGGTAGGCGTTCCTCAGATAGTAGTATTTTTGAACAAGTGTGACATGGTGGATGATGAGGAGCTTATAGAATTAGTTGAGTTAGAGCTCAGGGAGTTATTAGACAAGTATGAGTTTCCAGGGGATGACACCCCAATAATTCGTGGTAGTGCGTTAAAGGCGCTTGAGAGCGACGATCCTGACAGCGACGAGGCCAAGTGTATATTTGAGTTAATGGATGCGATAGACTCGTTTATTCCTGAGCCCAAGCGAGATGTAGACAAGCCGTTTTTGATGCCTATAGAGGATGTATTCAGCATATCCGGACGTGGTACAGTAGTAACCGGCAGGGTTGATCGAGGAATAATCCATGTAGGAGATGAGGTTGAGATAGTAGGTATTCGGCCGACGATGAAGACAGTTTGTACAGGCGTAGAGATGTTCAGGAAGCTGCTTGATGAGGGACGTGCCGGAGACAATGTAACGATTTCGGCAGAGCTGATAACTCCGATAGCAATGGAGAAGGAGCTCAGGTTTGCAATAAGGGAAGGCGGTCGTACTGTCGGCGCTGGAGTAGTAAGCGAAATAATTGAATAAAATCCAAATCGCTCAACTCAGGTAAATGGAAAAATAGAAATAATGATTAAAAATACCAAAATAAGGATCAGGCTTAAAGCATATGATCATAAGCTTCTTGATCAGTCAGCACTTGATATTGTTGATACGGCTAATAAGACAGGCGCAAAGGTTGTTGGCC
>JAJSZW010000150.1:7471-8180 GCA_030262895.1 Deltaproteobacteria bacterium
TACGATCCCCCCACATAGATAAGAAATCGAGAGAACAGTTTGAAATTAGAACACATAAACGGCTTTTAGATATTTTGGAGCCGACTCAGCAGACAGTTGATGCATTGATGAAACTGGATCTTTCTCCAGGAGTCGACGTAGAAATTAAACTATAACACAGCAAGAACTTTTTTAATAAAAAAGAAAGCTGTACAAAGGAATAAGTAAAAAGCATGTGTAAGGGATTGCTTGGTAAAAAATTGGGAATGGCAGGTATTTTTTCACCCGATGGAAAACATATACCGGTTACAGTAATACAAGTTGGTCCATGTGTCATAACCCAGATAAAGACTATTGTTGCTGATGGATATAATGCGCTTCAACTGGGCTTTGGTGAAAAGAAGAGAATTAATAAGCCGATGGAGGGCCATTTAAAGAAAAGCGGAGAAGGTCGTTTTAAAATTCTGCGAGAATTTCCTGTGGATGATCCGAGTGAATACACCCCTGGCCATACAGTAGCCCTTGATTTATTTGAGGTCGGTGAACTTGTTGATGTTTCCGGTACAACTAAAGGGCGTGGTTTTTCAGGGGTCATAAAGAGGCATGGGTTCCATGGCGGAGCAAAGACACATGGCAGCCATAGCCATAGAGTGCCGGGTTCTATAGGTTGCAGTGCATGGCCGGCTAAAGTTATTAAAGGGAAGAAAATGCCCGGTCATTATGGGAATGA
>JAJSZW010000151.1 GCA_030262895.1 Deltaproteobacteria bacterium
ACGATTCAACCCGGGTCCAGAAGCCTGCATCGTCACGAATCTTCTTGCAGCTAGAACATATGGGCAGAAGACCGTGCAAGGTCTTGACCTGAGCCAGGGCCTGTTCCAGAGATCTTGTCTTCTCATTGAGCATGTCAATGTGCCTACTTTTCATTAGCGCGATTGCCGCGAGTTCTCCGAACACGGATGCAATCTCAGCGTCGGCATCAGTGAAGTCAGTTGTTTTGTTGGCAAGGCCGATGAGCCCCACCGTCACACCCTCAATATTGAGCGGCGCGAACATGACGTTCCGCAATCCCACATGCCCCTTGGGCAGGTAGGCAGCCCACGTGCTGTGCATGAAGTCATTATCATACGCGCTCTCGTGTGTCTCATAGACCGTGGCCCGCAGTCCACGAATCGGCATGGGCAGTTCGGGGTCAACCGTGCAAGGCATCCCTCCAGCTTCCAAGAAAAGCACTTCATTCTCTTTGCTGTCGTCACTGAGTAGTGCAACGTAGCCAGAAACCGCTCCCGTCAACTCCCGACAATAGTCAAAGATTGCCCGGGCAGATTCGCAGAAAGTCTCTTTATCGAGAATCGCACGTGCGCCTTTGATGACGACTTGCAATTTTGCTTCAGCAGAGGGTTCCTGTCCCATTTTCTCTCTCCATTGCTTCGTCCATCGAACTAATGATTATATGGTTTATAGCCAAATATCAAAAAAAACTTTTCCTTAACAAGTCATGTTTTTATCTTTCTTTTAGGGTTTAATTCCCCGCAGTTTGCTGCGGAGCAGTTCATTAATTTTCAATACATTTGCATGAGAGGCGCGAAGTTATGAGCATATCCTCGCATATCCCACGTGGTCTTCCCCGAGGGTAATCTGACAAAGCAGAACTAATTGGCTTACCGGCTCAGATCAGGACTTACTTGCCTTTGAATCGTACCTTCAGAATCGGCATCCCTTTCTATTCTTGTATCGGGTCTTATTGGGCCGGGCTCCCTTTCTTTCTCCATAAATGGTTCTCTGATTCTTGCAGCTGGCGGCCCACTTATGAACATACCTATTGACCAATTATCTCTTCCTCCCAAGCATTTGTAACCGTCCGTTACCAGGAGCCAATGTTCACCCGTCCACCAGGCGTCAAGCTGGTGCATTCCGCAAAGATTCCAAATATCTTCCCTATCTTCGCAGGGTGTAACGGCATCATTACACGTATCGGGCGTGCCGACTTCACAGAATACGCCTCCGTCGGTGCAAAAAGAGGCACCCTCAAGGATCTCCGTTTCAAGATATTCTGAATCGGTCAGGGTGATCACATCGAAGGCTCTTACCCGCTGTCCATACCTCTCTCTGTATTCCTGCGCGATTCGAATAACTCGGTCGTTGTCATAAACGATTACCCGCCCGCCTGCCCTGGCTTTAAAAGCCGAATCTGGGACAACAGGATTATTGTCATGCTCTTGCCAATCACCCAGAAGCCTATTCGAATGGTAAAGATATCCGTTTCTCCCCTTGCTACCGTACAACCACCATTTGCCGTTGAATCTAAAGATGGATGGATCGACATTGCCCACATCCGGTTCACCGTCACCTGTAACATCCGTATCAAAGCACTGGCGCGGATACACTTCCGGGCCAAAACCACACTCTGCGATGTTGAATACCAAGCGCCATTCGTAGGGAAAGCTGTCCGCCTGGAAGAAGCGGATCTGGTGCTGGCGATAGGATTCGGTAATCATATAGTATATGCCATTGTGTTTGATCACTTGAGGATAGGAATGGTGCAGACTGTTTGCGGCAATAGGCATCCCAGTGGCGTCCAGGGCGATTTCGTCCAACACGATTCGGTCGTACGTCCAGCGTGTCCCATCATGACTGGTCGCCAATCCGATACGTCCCCAATGCGTCCCTCCTTCATGATAGCGTTTTCCAACTTCAAAGAACATGTACCAGACACCATCCTCATAAAACAGAAATGGATCCGCCACAAAATTGGCATCTACGACGTCCGTTACATCCGTCGCCTCCAGCACAGGATTATCGATGCCATCCTCTCGAATATTGGTCAAGGGAGATACGGTAACGTCCCGCCAGTCCGGAATCGTGCTGCAGGATGACACGACCAGAACAGTGAAAAGTAAGCAGACCATATAGTGACTTCTGGTATTCATTCTTCTCCTCCTCTTGTCCGCTACCCGATTCCTTCTGTCTCTATGAACCAGGGGGACAACGATAAATTCACTAGGCGCGACGAGCCGGCACTCTCGAACTAAATTCCCGTGAACCGCTTTCTGTGTCCGCTCTGGTGAAATGACAGGTTAGGAGATACCTTCCAGTTCTCCAATCTTTGTATTATATTTGCACTTCGGGCATTCGTGTGTTGCATTTAACAAATGCACAAAATCACTTGCCACTGGTCTCATGAAAAAAGGTTTGGACATAGTGGAGCAATTTGGGCATGTGGGAACACCATTAGGGACTGAAGCAGAAGCCGACATCAATCCTTGATTCTCTGTTTCCAGTTCCTGAATTCGTTCCTTGAGTGAGAGGCGTTCCTCTCTTAACTCGATATTTGCTTCGTGAAGCGCTGCCTGTTCGGATTGGAGCTGCAAAATTAGAGACTGGATGGCGTTTAACTCTGACGCTATTTTGCGATCTGCTACACTATTCGCAAGTTGAGTGGTGAGGTCAACAATGTCTTTAATTGTTCCCATAACTTTATTCTCGTACTCTTCAGCGGGCGCGGCTTTTTGCGATCCGCTGGAAGAGATTGTTGTGTGGTATCATTTGGTTGTTACCCAAGCAATTCCTTGAATATTTCATAGTCATGATCTGGTAAACTGAATTTTGCATATAGTTTATTCAGCATTTGGCCTGAGTTGAACCAAGATATAAATGTATCAACATTACCTGCAAACCCTCTTGCGCATTTATCAGATATGGTTTGATAATCTTGAACTTCTGGGAAAAATTTCAAAGTCTGATGAGTTGCAAATGGGAAATCGAGTCCTTGCTTCATGAAATACAAAACTCCATAAATATGCCTCAATCGAATTTCTAAGTGACTTTCAAATGGAATATTTGCGATTTTTGCTGAAACCGGTACACTTTCAATTATTTGTTGATTTGGTACATGGATTTGGCGACGAATTTTTTTTCTTATTGGTGTTCTTTCTTGCTTTTCAACTGTGGCTATTTGTTGTTTTAATTCGCCCTTTCTTGAAATTTCAACATGAACGTGCTGAAGCGCGTCGGAAAAAGTTTCATCATCAATATCTGGAAATTCATTTCTAAGGTAACCTACTACTTTCTGCTTTATTTCAAATGAGGTTAACTGCTGGACTAATTCACTTACTTCCTTTTTTTTATTGAATGTATGGAGCTTGCCTTTTAAATATTCATCATGCCTATTTTCTGCCAAACTACTTTTATTAAAAAGTTTTACAAAACTGATACCTTTCTCTGATTGTTTTCCAAATTCAATTCTCTCTAATAATATTGGATCAGTATGAGGATTTAATGCCCCATCATAAAAGACTCTGAGGTCTGAGCCAATTAAGAATCCAAAATCCGATTTCATTTGCCTCATGTAAGATCTTAATTGCCCTATTATATAATCCTTTTTATATCCTCGGAGGGGCGCTTGACTTCCACAACAATTAGGGATTTGTTGTCGTTGCCATAAATTATTAAATCTGGGCGAAGCGTGCCTTCACGACCAAGCTGGACTATTGGTTGTCTTTTAATTTCATTCTTGAATTCTCGCCAGCCAAGAACTTCGATTGCCCTTACAACCTGATTTTCAAATTCCCTTTCAGGCAAAGTTTGATTGATACTCTCTGATAGCAGGAAACAAATTTCATCCCATTTTTCGGAATAATTATTCATAATTAATTTCCTCTATCGAAATTAGCAGAGGACCACGGGCGTAAGCCAGCGGGAATCTACTTTCCATATATAACCTGGGCTGGTTTGATGGTTGTTATGTGTGTTAACACTTCCATGATGCCAGTGTTGACTCAACCCAGTAAGGAGGGGGAACAGGTTCTTGCGTAATATACCTATCAAAGCTTTTAAGTAACTGAGCCCTGTCCCCATACTCCAGGTTCGCTGCTGCTGATATTTCTTGAGCTAAAGTTAACTCGTTCGATAGCCAGTCTATCGTAAAATACTCCTTCTTTTGGGAGGCAACAACTTTACGAGGAATTTTTTCAAACCTGCTTTCATCTAAAACCAATACACTTCCGGATATACGGGATAATAATTTGTGAGATCTTGTTAAGGCTGTTCCCATAACCGAAACCGTGGTCATTAGCCCCCTCCCTATATGCACTCTATTACACTTTGAATCTCTTACAGCTTCTGGGTAACAGCCACTAATATCTGACATACCACCAGTAGATATCGCCACTTTAGTAGCATATCCCCTCAGCATCATATGACGCATTAACGAAAATGCGATAGCTACACATCTTTCTGCATTTCGCTCATAAAAATCGGACGTGATTACAAAACCATCACCAAACTGATGTGCAAATAACCTTTCAGAATAATTATTGACAGGCTTACCAGGGTATACATTCTCTCCAATCTTAATTACAGCACTCATAAGTTCATTAAGTGCCATAATTTCGGCATCTTTCATCCTTTCACTATGTTCATATTTTTTTGAAAACCCTTCGATATCAATACTTAGCCCCCATTTTCTTTTTTCCATATAATCCCCACCAAGTTGCTCATTCATTTATTCGCTAATTGGATAAACTCATTCACACATAATGTATGAACTGAGCTACGGCGCTCAGTTTTAGCATGATTAATCATTATCCGAGAACGAACCAGCGCTTCCCGTTAGCTCAAGTGATTTGTGTACGCCCGGCATGGGCGTGAACTTATGGGGTGAAAGTCCCCTATACGTGAACCCCGTTAATATTTGATATATTAGCAAAAGTATTAGCCAAAGGCAAGAGCGTTTCCGTGAGGAAGGGTTTGAAGGAAGCCGGAGTGCAAAGCTATGAGTCCCGCCTGGGCGGGATTGTGTAGTCCCGCTACGAGCGGGATTCACGCTGTTATCCGGGGAGATCTGTCCGGCATGCGGCTTTTTGATGTTTCATTTTACCATTCGGTGAAATTACCGGCAGGGGCAACCTGTTTACCAAGTCCCGGCGATATCGTGAGGAGCATCCCGCCTGATATTGAGAAACAAAACAAAGAGGAGCTATTCAGGATTGGTAAGTATGAGGCATTATAAGGCAGCACTTTATGGGGTAACTCGTAAGGTGACCGGGCAGAAGTCAGCAGAGGCCATAGTAGCCAACCGCCTGCTTTAATAGACAGGACAGGGTGAAGGGCTGAACCTTTGAGAGCAGGGAGGAGCCGGTCATACTCGAAAAGGCGATGAACTCGACAGAGGGAGCCAATAATATTCGGCGTGTTGGCCATAGCCAGCCTTGGAATACAGTCAGAAGTTGGGCGGTATTTTAAAACTCTCGGGGAACCGCATAGTGCGGACCAGCTTGTTATGTGGAGTGGGGAGGGGGAGAGAAAAACTTCCCCTTACCCGATTCGGTGCCCTTTACAGTTTAGGCAAAAGCAAGACGACGGCCTTGTGGAACAGGAATATGGTCATTAAACTCCTTTGCTGTTTCCATCCAAAGCTCCATCGCTGTTTTTATGTTGTTTAGTGCAGCTTCGTGAGTATCACCATGAGCCATGCAACCAGGAAGCTCTGGAGCTTCAGCAATAAAGGCTTGATCTTCATCACTCCAGTAAATAATAATTTCATATTTATCCATTATACATTACCCCCTAATTTGTATTTGACTATAATATTGCGTATTTGGCGAACCTGATAGGACTTTGCTTTGTTGCCTTCTTTCTGCAAGTTGACCTTCTCTATGACACCACCCTTCCTGAAAACATGATGACTTCCTTTGATTCTCATATCAAACCCAAGATGTTTCAACAGGTTGACCAAATCAGTAAAGGCGATATTAGCATCGCTCATACCTCGGAGTATTTGAAAGACTAATTTGTCGTATTTTCTCATAATAATTGTCAGCTAATTCAAAAGTAATCTGCAAACTTAGTTATCAAATCTTATTTTCTACCGAACAAGTAATTGTATGATTTTCCGTTTAAATACCACACATAAAAAATGTTGACAACAAAATGTAATTTTGTATGTTTTATCTAACCGTTTAGCACTCTCAAATATAGATAAACGTATACGGATAAACACAATGAGAAAGATTCCCGCCGTCCTGAATGCACAGTTCAACGCTTTATTGGCCAAAAACAAAATGCCCCAAAGATTTCGTAACCATTATTTAAAATGGTGGTGAAACTTGTCCATAACCGCTTTGCTGTGTCCGTTATAATTCCAGATCACCTTTCTTTCCTTGATAGCAACCATATTTTTTACACAATTATAGCAATCCATTCACACGAATTTCATATTCAGTGTCTATAATTCTACATAGCGTCCGAACGAAAACCCCTTTTTTTCGTTCAGACACAAACTAATCAAATTCTAACTCATTAGTAATCAACCTTTAATAAAGATTTACGATAAAGGTTCAATTTTAAATATTAAGACAAACGTAACAGTTCACAGTTCACGGTTTACGGTTGATCAAAACATAAAACTGTTAACTGTAAACCGACAACTGTGAACTGTTACAGACAAACAAAAGAGGACAAACGAGTTATGAAATATTATATAGTAAAGGACGACGATTTTTTTATTGTAAAAATCTCAGGTCAACCCAAAAAGAATGAGGCCCTTCAGGTCAAAAGTATCCTTTCCTCTTATCTCAAGGAAAGAGGCATAAGAGTAATTATGGATCTCAAGGAGTTAGAGAAGTTTGAACCAATCACCCTCCTGGAGGTTTTAAACGGCATGAGGAAGGAGATTGACCTTTTAGGAGGATGCTTGAAATTATGTTCCTTGAAGCTGGAGATACTAAACTATTTTAAGGAAAATCGCATGGATCAGTTCTTTATGATCTATGAGGATGAAAAAAGCGCAAAAAAGAGTGAATGGAGGGATTATGGTAAAAGATGACCGGATAATAGAATTGCAGCCCAACATCTTCCGGCTTAAGGGAGAGGATACCAGCAGCCACAGCTACCTGATCAGGGGAGATTATAAAAATGTTCTCATTGATTCAGGAGTGGATAAAAATTTCTCAAAATTGCAAAAATCCTTACTTACACTGGGGCTCAAGATCAGGGATATAGATATAGTAATCAATACCCACGAACACTTTGACCATATTGGAGCCAATCGTTATTTTCAGGATTATGCCCTGATTGCCGCCCATCGCTTTGCGGCTACTAAGATTACAGTAGAAGATAGATACGTTACCATGTATAAATCCGGCGATCTCAACGCGCCATCTCTTAAAGTTCATCTCTGGCTGGAAAGTAAGAGTCGATTCGACCTGGGAAACTACAGTCTTAATATTATACATACCCCGGGACATACATCGGGATCGATATGTATCTATGAACCTGTTCGAAAAATCCTCTTTGCCGGGGATACCGTCTTTGCAGGCGGAACACTTTCTTATATTGGTGAATCAGGAAGTGTGGGCGATTATATTGATTCCATTAGCCACCTTGCGACCAGAAAAATAAACGAACTCTATCCCGGACACGGAAAGGTCTCAAAGAGTCCGGAAGAGGATATGCAAAAAGCGATCCTGAATGCCAGGGCGCTTTTGAGAGATGAGGAGGAAGTAGAGATTACCGATTTCCGGGAGGTCCCTTTTTAACCAAAATCTAACATATTTATCATTCTGCCCTAACAGATAGGTATAAGAATCGCCGACAAGATTAAACCCTAATTGAGCGAAAGTCGAGGATGCCCCAGATCCAAGGCGTCAAGGGTGAAGCCGTAGTAAGACTACTGCGAACCCTTGACAACGAAAGGAGATGGGGTATCATCGGCTTCCCAACGATAGAAGTGATACGAAATCCCAAATAAAGCTAAAAATGTAGTTTAATTTTAAAATGATCCAATGTTCCTTTATTTTGTTTACGCTCAATTAGGGTTAAATTCTATACGAGAATGGGTGGAAAAAAATTTAACAGGAGGAAACAGATGAAAAGATTACACTTAAGTCTATTACTTTGTTTGAGTTTTGTGCTTTTGACCGGATTCC
>JAJSZW010000152.1 GCA_030262895.1 Deltaproteobacteria bacterium
AATTCTAAAATGATCGTGTCCTCTACAACCAATGATTTTCTCAGTCAATTCTCTGTATTTCATTTATTTACCTTCTTCAGGTCGCGATTCTTTTTTGATTTACTGGATAGTTGCAAAAAGACTCAACCTTGTTTGTTCACTTGAAACAAAATCTTGTTTATCCTGTTATCCTGTCAGAATTTTTTTCAAAAGGCTAAAGTGTTACTTCCTTAGAATGAACTCTGATTATCTCAAGTAAAAGTTCAACTGTACGAACCATATCATCAAGTTTTATAGACTCACGCACTGTATGCATATCCCGCATCCCGGTTCCGAGAACGCCGACAGTAATACCTTTTTCAAAGAAAATATTTGCGTCCGCACCCATTCCGCTTGTCTTGGAAGCCATATTTCTTCCAAGATTTTTAGCGGCTTTACGTGCAAAGGTCACAACAGGGTTGTCATCAGGAATGTTCGTTAAAGAAAAGTCATTTTCAATAGAAATTTCAAGACAAGGGAGGTCATCATCTGAAACAGGATTTTTATAATTATCAACGACAGTTTTGAAAGATGATACTATTTCAGCCGTAATTTTTCTCAGCTTTTCTTTATCATGGCTTCTGGCCTCACCTTTAACAGTAACCATGCCTGGAACTATATTTGTGGCTATTCCGCCTTCGATTATGCCGATGTTGCATGTTGTTTCATGGTCGATTCTGCCGATATCAAGGGCTGCTATAGCCTTGCTTGCAAGACAGATAGCATTTATCCCTTTTTCAGGCGCAACCCCTGCATGGGCATCTTTGCCGTGTATTTTAAATTCAATACGGTTTGCAGCAGGGGTCCGCGTGACTATACCTTCTGTATCGGTGGCATCCAGCGTATAGCCGTAGCTTGCTGTAATCAGGCTGTAATCAAGATATTTGGCGCCTAAAAGACCTATTTCTTCGCAGATCGTGAATGCAAGCTCTAAACGGCCATATTCAAGATTATTTTCCTGAAGAATTCTTATGGTTTCTATGATGATAGCGATAGCGCTTTTATCATCTGCTCCCAGGATTGTTGTTCCGTCGCTTGTAAGGATTCCGTTTTTGAATATAACAGATATACCTTTGCCGGGATTGACGGTGTCCATGTGAGCATTAAGAAGCAGCGGCGGGCATTTGGTATTTCCCTTGAATCTGGCAATAAGATTTCCAGTATTGCTCCCTGTTTTTTCTCCGGCACTGTCAACAAAAATTTCTGCACCCATTGACTTAAGTATTTCACTGATTTCTCGGCAAATGCGTCCTTCATCTTTTGAGACGCTGTCAATTCCTACCAGATGAGTGAATGTTTTCAGCAGTCTATCTCTATTTATCATTTTATTGCCTGTATTTTTCACCCTCCAGCTCGTGCAAAGTTCAGGTATTAACCTGTATTTTTTACGATGGAATTTTTTTGCCAAACCATTTTTTTAATACTTGTTGAAATAATAATAATATATTATGTAATTGTAACTACTCAGGTGGATAGGCTGAAGGCTGAAGACTGTTAGGAAAAAGCGCATTTTGAAGCCATGTTTTGCGCAAGAATCAGATGTTTCCGCTAAAGTACAGCAATCGTGCTCTTTTGACCCCTTCAGCCTTCAGCCTAAACAGCTTCAGCCTGACTACGTGAGTAGTCACATGTAATTTTAATAGTGGAAGTGCGCAGCTCACTGGTGGGGCTCCCGGACTTCAAATCCGGTGTGGGGCGCTAAAACCGTCCCGGGTGGGTTCGATTCCCATGCACTTCCGCCAATTAAATTATTGAGCCTTTACCGTCTGAGTTTCTGATACAATAATTTGTGTCTGAACGAAAAGTCCGGTTTTTTAGTAGGTTCGGTGTTTGTCAAGCAAGTTGTAGCCGTGAACCGCTACAAAATAACTTCATATACGCCTCCAGTGATTTTGAGCGAGTCCTTAGTACAAAAAGCCAAACAGCCATAAGGGAATAACATTACCAAAACCTATGTCTATGTCGTCCTTTACGATATATGCATTTTCTTTCCCTGTTATCTGGTGTTTTCTTTTGCTGCGCCCTCCTACTTCAAACAAATATTTATCCTCTACAAGAAAATCGACTCTTTGTGGTACGCGAACTCTCAAACCGGAACTTATCAACTGGTGTTGCATAAATGTCTCTCGAACTGCGCCGGCCGGATCTTCGCTACTCAAAGCCCCGGCTGTTGCCCTGAGCAGGTTTGTGTTTTTCAAATAAAGCTTGGCGGGTTTTCGTACCAGTTTTGATCCGGAACCTTCAGGCATAATACCGGACAAAAGTCCTGCTCTTTCCAGATAGTCAAGATAGCTGTATACGGTGGGTTTTGACACCCCTAAATGTTTGGAAATGTTCTCAATGTTCGGTTCAAATGGTTGGGATGTGGCCACCAGCCAGAGAATCCTTTTTAATATTGCTATGTTTAAAGTCTTAATTCCTGATGTGGTCGCAATATCTTCGTAGAGGATTTTTTCAATTATATTTCCGAGTCTATCAAGATATTCTTTTATTCCTTCCAGGAAGAACGGATAAACACCGTGGTCAAGATAATCTCGAAAAAGGCCAAGGATAGGCCCTTTTTTTAAGATCTGTGATGCTATCTTATGATGGGTCTCTAATATTTCAGTAAGCGACACAGCGCCTGGAAGGCCCTTTCTCCCTGTAAATTGAAGGTATTCCCTGAATGACAGGCCAGACAAGGTATAGAATACCGCCCGTCTTGACAGATCGGACTTGCCGAGCTGCAACACCAGAGCTGAACTGCCTGAAAAGAGTATTTTTGCAGCGGGAAATGAATCGTAAAGATTTTTTATCTCCTGAGGCCATCTGAAATACTTGTGGATTTCATCAATGATAATAACCTCTCCGCCCATTCGAATGAACTGTGATGCGATTTCATAGATGCCTATGGCCTCCACCCTAATGTTATCAGCAGAAATGTAAAGCCCATTTTGAGTATGCTCATATTTTTCAGCCAGGTGCTGGAGCAAAAGGGTGGTCTTTCCGGTTCCCCTGCCGCCCACAAGACCTATGAGACGGTTCCCCCAGTTGATCTTGTTGAAGAGAAACCGTTTTTTTGTTGGGACATTTCTTAAAAGATTTTCCTGAATACCAAAGAATGGGCTTAGATCAATCATAAAAAAACCTTAATAAAAAAACTCAATTGTTTTTTGTGACGATTTTGATAAAATGGACTATACAATTTATAGATAATACCGTCAAGTTTATTTTACGATATCGAGCATTATCTTGATACAACAACAAAATTATTTGATAATTCAACTAAAAAGGTGCGTTAAGATTATATCGTTATTAGATTTGACAAATAGCCGCGAAAAGCAATCCCAATGGGTACAATTGCCTTGCTGCAATTCACGTAATAAATTGAAAAACTTTAGAATTTGTGATATGCAAACCCTATCTGTATTAGAATCATCTGAATCTTAAGTTACTCAGTTGGCAAGTTATAAAAAGTTCAGGGCTAACATTGCCTGAAAGTCGCTTTTTATTGACTGAGATTCTTTTGCGATTTTATCTATCAATAATTGGCGGAGGACCACGGCCGTGAGCCCGTGGGTTAATGCCAAGGATAAAACTGATTAATTCATTTACAAAGTGCCATGGGCGTGAGCCCGTGGGAATTTACTTTTGATCATCTAAAAAACATATCCCAAATAATGGAGGGTCCGATATGCCAATATTCATGATGTTTGGAAAATATTCCACAGAGGCGTTAAAGGGAATCAGTTCCGAAAGAACGGATAAAGCGGTTGATCTGATCAAAAAGAATGGCGGAAAAGTTATATCTATGTTTGCTGTGATGGGAGAACACGACCTTGTTCTTACCTTGGAGTTTCCTGGCTCTGAGAATGCCATTGCCGCATCTGTTGCATTAAACAAACTGACAGGAATCTCATTTAAAACATCGCCTGTAGTAGAAGTTGAAAAGTTTGATAAGTTAATTTCTGAGGCAAAAAATATTTGAGGTTCAGGAAATCTCACTTAAAAAGGTCTCACTAAAACGCCACCGATTGATAGTTTAAGACAGTTCATGCCTGAATAGAGGGACAACGCCATGCAAAGGGGGTATTATGAAAAAAGTTTTAGGGCTTATTGTGGCTTTTATGCTTATTCTCTCGTCATTGGTTTATGCTGGAGGTGGTCAAAATTGCGGAGGCAAAGGTCAAGGATCAACCGGCGACGATGGTCAAGGCCAAACAACGCAACGTCGTGGAAATTAATTGATAATATAGTTCAGTTCATTTAACAGAAAAGGCAGGGTTTTAAGGTTCTGCCTTTTTATTTATAGGGATGAATATTCCGAAGAGACCAGTACAGCTTACTGCTATAAATCATCAGATGAGAAGGAACGGTATAGTTGGAAACTTTCACGGTGCTTAAAGAATTGACGGAAAATCCGCATTATAAAGAGCAAAGGCAGAAAAGTTTGGCAGGTCTGAGCAATGCTATAATTGATACACCAATAAGAGAAATTATAAAGGGTTTTAACAAACTACCTTATTGCTTTACCATGCAAAGCTGCTATGGACATTTTCTTCACAATGGTCAGAAGGACCTACATAACCTTGATCCCTTGCCTGTTAAAAAGACCATTGCCAGAGTTGAGTACAGGATCGCCTACATTGCTTTTTGCATTGAGAACAGTAATTCGGGAAGGAAGTTTTTTGAGACTCTGAAGGAAATCACGGATATTGATCCTCAAAATATCCAGTTCTGTTGCGCTGAGTGGTTTTGGAAAAAACAGTTCAATTCTTACGTGCTACAGGTTGAACCAGAAAGGTTTAAGCATAAAGACAGAGCTATACTTGATTACAAGGAAGCATTGAATATAGAAAAGATACGAAATAAGTTTTTTGTTCAGCTAAAGGAGTTGCTTCGAAAGCAGCAAGATTGAGATAGGACCAGCTAACATTTTTCTTCACCTGACAGGTTTTCCGCTCTCGCTACACACCTGCAGGTGATAAATGCGGCAAAGGAGACGAAAATGAACCCCAGACAAAAGAAAGCTCTATTTATTGGAATAGCCACTATCGTTCTAATGGGCCTTTTCTCGCCATGGCAAGAAACCCATGCAACAAAAAATAGAGAAACATCCCATTTTTAAGAAGGAGGATCGAGGTATGAAAAAGATAATCCTCGGGATAGTTGGAATTCCGGCAATTCTAATCATAATTTTCCTTCTCCAATCGGCCCCCATTGACCCGGCGGCTTACACCCCTCCTAAATCGCAAGAGTTAACCGGTGTGCTGGCACCAAACAACCTTTTGCAGAAGGCCGAACTTTTGGCCTTGGGAAAAATTAATGGTCCGGAAGAAGTGGCGGTGGACAGTCAGGGCCGCGTCTATGGGGGAACGCAGGATGGAAAGATCATGTGTCTTCTGCCGGATGGCAAGCTGGATGCTTTTGCCGAAACCAAAGGTCGCCCCTTGGGCATCCAATTTGATAAGAATAAAAACCTGATTGTCTGCGATTCCTATAAGGGTCTACTCTCCATTAATCCCCAAGGAAAGATTAAAGTTCTGGCCACCTCAGCGGATGGAGTTCCCTTCAAGTTCACCGATGCCTTGGATATTTCCAGCGATGGGACTATCTATTTTACGGATGCAAGCTCCAAGTATGGGCAAAATGAGTATCTTTATGACCTTTTAGAATCAAAACCGCACGGCAGATTCCTGAGCTACGATCCAGCCACTGGCCAGATTAAGGTTCTATTGAAAAATCTTTACTTTGCCAACGGCGTGGCCTTATCTCAGCAGGAAGACTTCGTTTTGATTAATGAGACTTACCGTTACAGGATCATCCGGTACTGGTTGAAGGGACCCAAGGCGGGAACACATGAGATCTTTATTGATAATCTGCCAGGATTTCCTGATAACATTTCAAGCAACCATAAGGGAACATTTTGGCTGGCTCTTTTTACGCTTCGAAATGAAGCCGTGGACAAACTCCATCCCTCTTCCTTTCTAAAAGCTCAAATGTCCAAACTGCCCAAAGCCTTATGGCCTAAGCCAAAGCCTTATGGGCTGGTCTTGGCTCTGGATGAACGAGGGAAAATCACCCAAAGCTTACATGAACCCACAGGAAAACACCTGAAGGAGATCACTTCCGCTCGGGAATATGGCGGTTATCTCTATCTGGGCAGTTTGCATAACGATCGGATCGGAAAATATAAATTGCCTTAAGAATCGGTGGAATCGGCAAAGCTTGAATTGTGAACTAATGCTTGACGATTAAGCCGCTATCATTTAGGAAAATCAGTATGGGTAGAGCATGGCGAATTGAATATGAAGGCGCATTATATCACTTAATGTCCCGGGGAAATGACGGACAGCATATTTATTTAAATGACGCTGATCGAAATTTGTTTTTAGAAACGATCTCGGAAATGTCGGAACGTTTTGAAGTAGATATCTTTGCCTCAGCAAAAGCATTTGGCAAAAGATATCAATGTGGAGGATTTATTAAAAAAATCTGCAAAAATCGTTCAAATTGATATTGATAAATGTGTTCAGGCAAAACGATTGCATGGTATAGATAAACACAAACGTGATTTAATCGTTTATTTACTTTGGAATAAAGGATTAATGACCAATGAAAAGTTAGGTCAGCTTTTTAATATGAGTTACTCTGCTATAAGTCATTATGTGAAAACATTTAAAGAAAAGATGAATAAAGATAAAAAAGTGAAAAACCAATTTGAAGAAATTAATTCATAATTCAAGCTTTGACACTCAAGATCAACTCAAAAAAAGAGGTCAGTATGTTTAGAATGATAAAGAATTTAATAATCTATTTATTCTTCATTTCAGCTGCTTTTATTATGTCAGGATGTAATACATCATCCAATTCAACAAAATCAATTTTACCTGCATCAATGATTGCTTCTGCTACTGATGCAAGCGAAATGATTTCAGATACCAACTCAATTTCAGCACAAACATTCGCAGAAGATACAGAAAATACAATAGTAAATAATCAAACCGAGATGATGTGGGGGTTTGCTTCTTATAATGTACAGAATGTTTATGAATGGGATAGCTCTCTTAGTGCAGAGGAGAGAATTAACCGATTGATAGCTGATCTTGACCAGGTAAATGCCGGATGGTTTCGTCCCAATTTTATATGGAATGATATTGAGCCCGAACTTAAGCGCGCGAGTATGATAAGAGATGAGATAAGTAATGAGATGATAACTCGCTATGCTTTTCCTGAGAACTATTCTGATTGGGAGAATTACCCTCACTTTTATGAGCCGGATTGGAGTTTTTATGATCTCCTTGTCAACAGCTTATACGAGAGCGGAATAAACATATTCCCTGTAATTTGCAACGGTGACAGTAAGCAGATGCCACTTTACAATGGCAAGTCAATATATCCAGGATCAAGTGACATCAACAAGGAGAGTTATATTGCCCATGCTAAACTGCACGCTGCTGGAGTCGCGCTCAGATATCAGGATAAAATAGAATACTATCAGGCAGAGAATGAACTGAATTGCGCCGGGCTGCAGGTATTTCCATGGCTTTCTCGCGAAGGTTATGCTGCATGGAATGACTGGGATTTCCAAACCGATTTATTAGCAACGATCGCGGATGCGATCAGGCTAGGGGATGATAACGCTTTGATAAGCACCAACTTTGTCGTTATAGCTTGTGATTGGCACAGTATGATGGAGGACTGGACATCCGGCGAAAACGCCGACATTCTTGATATAGTTGGAGTTGATGTGTATTCAAATTATCTATATGGATGGGCAGTTGATACGCATTCGGTTGGTGGTTGTGTTGAAGAAGCCTATCTCTTTTCAAACGGCAAGCCTGTAATTGTTTCTGAAACAGGATATCCTACTAATCCCTGGTATTTAGGATTCAGTGAAAATAAACAGGCTAAATATGTTAGAGAAAATATGGAAGACGCGTGGTATTATGAAGCAATTGGGTTTTTCTATTACAGATTGGTAACAAAGGAATCTTGGGTCTGGGGTGGTTTTGCGCAAGAGAGTTATTGGGGATTTGTAAGAAAAAATAATACCTATAAACCCGCAATGGCTGAGTTTAGCAATAAAGCGCTTGAACACCCCTATGTAAAATAATTTTATAATATCGCC
>JAJSZW010000153.1 GCA_030262895.1 Deltaproteobacteria bacterium
GGCCATCTCATCTCGTGGCCTTTATGGATGGCTTTTAACTGAACCAATCCTTATAAATCCTTATGAATCAAACATTACTTGCATCTCATGCTGTTTTGGGGAAACTATTAAGGTATTCTAATTGTGAGCGAAGCGAACTAAGTTCATGACAGGGATTGCGGAATGGGTATTTTAGGGGGCAAAGTAAGTGAAACGTAAGGTGTATCATCCAAAACCAGGCGTATCAGTGACGGGAATGGCCTATATAGACCTGTGGAATCAGCAATGGGCCGACAAGAAATTATGTAGTTCAGGGAGTGTTTACAAATCAGAGGAGTGGGAGGTTCTGACGTCGTTTGAGCTGTTAAAAAAACAGCGAGTGCTTGAAGCTGGCTGCGGTTACGGGAGATGGCTGAAAGCTCTCTATGACAGGGAAATACGGGTTCACGGGATTGATTTTGCTATCAATGGGTTAAGGATCGTCAAAGAGGCTATTCCCGAAATACCGGTTGTCCAGGGAGATATTAGACATTTGCCGTATAAGGATGACTGCTTTGATCTAATATTAAGCTGGGGAGTAATGGAACATTTTGAAAACACCAATGAAATAGATGCGGCTTTGGAAAAGGCATTCGGATGTTTATCCGAAAGCGGCCTCTTGGTCATCACTGTCCCGTACATGTCTTTGAATAGATTGCTGAATCCTCTGGTGGTAAGCAGGCGTTTGGCCAGTAGAGTCAATTGGATTAGGAAGGTTTTTGGTAAGGGCGAAAAGGTGTTTTTTCAGTATGAATTTGGTGTTGGGTATTTTAGGAAAAAGCTTATCAGCAATAAGTTTTGTATAAAACACGAACAATTTTTTTGGTTAGAGATGGGACTAAGAGATGATTTTAGGTTTCTATACCCATTAGTAAAATACCCTGTTTTTCTTTTTTCCAGAATAAGAGGTTTAGACAGGCTGATCAGATGGGTGTTTGCGCCGTTTATGTTGTTTGTGTGTGAAAAAGCAGCTCAAGGCAACATAATTGGCGAATAGCTTGACCATGAGCTAAGCTGAGTTTCGGCCTTTCTTGCCCCGCTTTTTGGGCGATAGCGCGTCAATGAGCCCTAGTTCACGTTGTCTGCTCCAAGTGGCCAAATGAGACGAATAGAGGCCTTCACGGCGCAAGATAGCACCTATTTGTTCTGGCTCAGAGGTTTGATCCACCTCCTGTAGAATACACAACTTGTAATCGGCCGAGAAATGCCTACGCTTAGCTTTTTCTGGGACTTCAGGATCGGGCGGCACGAAATCGGCCTTATCCTGAGTCGTCTCGGCGATGGGAGAACCTACAGTCGCCCTACGGGGTTCGCCCGATGCGGGAAAGCCGCACGCCGGTAAATAAGGGGAATCTATCCCATTGTGACAACGGGAAGGTGGAGGACATGGACTCCTGCTCCTCTGGATGATTGATAACTTGAGGTATGGTCTATGCGTATCATGGTGCTTGGATTACGTGGATTTCCGGGAATCCAGGGAGGAGTTGAAACTCACGCAGAGCATCTCTACCCTTTGTTGGTGAAGTTGGGATGCGAAGTGGATGTCATTGTACGCTCGCCACACGTGCCCAAAAGCAACGGTAATACATGGAGGGGCGTTCGTTTCCGGCGCCTTTGGTCACCAGGTCCACGTATGAAGGGACTAGAGGCCTTTGTCCACACTCTTCTTGGTGTGTTGTATGCAGCGTTAAAGCAGCCTGATGTATTGCATATTCATGCGATCGGTCCTGCATTTATGACACCGTTGGGTTGGTTGTTCGGACTTCGCATAGTCGTTACCCATCATGGGCCGGACTATGATCGCGAGAAGTGGGGAGTCTTCCCACGTTGGGTAATACGGACTGGAGAACGTTTAGGAATGCGCTTTGCGGATCGACGCATTGTGATTTCCAAAGCAATAAAAGAAATGGTACGTGCAAGGTACGATTGCGATTCTGTATTGATCCCCAACGGCGTGCACATCCCGAAATTGCCCGATACCACTCTTGCCTTGCAGCGGTTCGGTTTGGAGCCTTGTCGCTATGTCTTGATAGTGAGTCGCCTTGTGCCGGAAAAAAGGCACATAGATCTGATCCGAGCCTTTGCAGAGGCGGATTTGCCGGAATGGAGACTTGTGCTGGTCGGAGCATTCGATCCCCCGGATGATTACATCCGGACGGTCTTATCCTTGGCTGAGATGATGCCCAATGTCGTCCTCACTGGCTTTCAAAGTGGAGCAGCGCTGCAGGAACTCTACGCGAATGCCGGTCTCTTTGTTCTACCATCTTCTCATGAGGGTCTCCCTATTGTGTTATTGGAGGCGCTTAGTTACGGACTCCCGGTTCTGGCAAGCGATATTCCTGCTAATTTGGAGGTTGGGCTACCAGCAGAACACTACTTTCCCTTAGGAGATGTGTCAGCACTTTCACAAATGTTACGCGGGTTCTCGGCCGGTAAATCTGATGAGCAGTTGGGGGCTGAAGTTCGGAATTGGGTCAAACAGCGGTACGACTGGGAACGGATTGCCAAGCAGACATTGCGCGTTTACGTAAACATAACAGAATAGATGAACGTAGTTCGTCTGCTGATTTTAGAGGCAGTCAAGAGAGCGAGACCTTTGGCGAAAGTCAGGACATTCCATGTCAGTAAGACGAAAACACAGCCCCGCCATTCGACTTCGCGCACAATTTGAAATCTCGCTAACACCAGAACCTTGGTCATTTTTCAAAGTTTTAGATGGAATTTGGAATTATGCTTTATTTTAGGAAGCTTGGTATAGAGATTGAAAAGCCCATTTTTGTGATCGGGATGCCTCGTAGCGGCACCACCATACTGTCCGAAGCGATGTCCGTGCATGAAGATGTGGGATGGTTTTCAAACTATATGAACGAATTGCCATATATTCCAGAACTTTCCATTCTTGCACGCATCATTAGTATGCCGGGAATTGGCTGGTATTTGAGAGGGAAGAAAAGACAAAGTAAAGGATTTGGTTCTTTTATCAGGAGTTACTTGCCATATTCTGTCGAAGCTTATCCAGTATGGACACGATATTGTGGGGATAAATTCCTCTGGGATTATATGATCAACCAAGTTGCTAATGACACCGAAAAGCGTAGAATTAGAACAGTCATTAAGAAGGTGATAGCCCTCCAAGGCAAGCAAAGGTTTTTTGCTAAATTGACTGGCCCTCCAAGGATATGCTATCTAAATAGTATTTTTCCTGATGCCTATTTTGTACATGTATTACGAGACCCGCGTGCAACTGTCTCCTCCCTGCTGAAGGTTTCTTTCTGGGAAAAAGGTGCTGGCATGCAAAGGCCATGGTGGCGGAATGGTCTTTGTCAGGGTTATGTTGAAGAGTGGATTAATAGTGGGAGGTCCCCCGTCGCACTTGCTGCAGTTCAGTGGAAGCAAGTAGTTGAACTTGCATGGCAAGAAAGTAAAATTGTTGATAGCAGCAGATATATTGAACTTCGTTATGAGGATTTTGTGCGGACTCCTCGTGGGGCATTGCAGGAGATTTTTAATAAGGTGGAGTTGCCCCATTCTCAAAGTGTACAACGCTATATTAATTCGATTGGGAAGGTCCAAAATATGAATTTTAAATATAGGCAAAACCTCACACGTAGTGATATTCTACTCATAGAGAAAATTACCCTTAATACAGCACGAAAAGCTGGATATATATTTTAACCCAAGTTGTCCCCAATTTGGAGTTCACAGGCAGATATTTAACCCCAAGGTCATTGACTTGACGAATCAGTTTGAAACAAGGAATGAAGCCTTTTTCAGGGAACCGATCAAGAGGCCAACAAACCCCACCTGATGTCTAGGAAAGTACCCACGAGATCCCAACGGGATCGGTTCAATAACCACGAACATGATGATAGGATCTCCTTTGGTTAGGTCCCATCATCATGTACATGTATAATTGATTTTTGAAAAAATCAGATCCGTTACGCGATTTGCCCAACTCTTACCGTAGAGTTCTTTGAAAATTCAAGATGAGAATTTTCTACTGTCCAGCCGCAATTTTCAAGCCAGTGGGAGCATCTAATACTGTTGGATTTACAACGTGAATGTCAGCACCGATTTCCCACATAGAGCCTTGGTTGTCTTGGTCCATGAGCACAATTTGCGCTGGCCAGACGCTTTTGTCACATTCCGGAATATCGTCAAATTCTGCACCGAGTGGTATGCCGGCATCTATGGCGGGCGAGGCACTTCGCAAAGCGAAATTACTGCCGTTAAGATCCCCTCCTATCATTGAGCGCCATCCCGTAGTCTTATTGAGCATAGGTGTTGCATAAGGAGGGTCATGCGGTCCTTGAGCATCAGTATCAGAAGTGGAAGACCATAGATTATAATCAAGGGTTAACCCAGAGTGATTGGATGGAACACTAGCTTGAATACTGTCACCACTAATACTCCAGAAGATATTGTTTTTTACGTGTGAATTTTCATAAGCTGTTCTTGATCTGGACAGATGAAGATTTGTACCGCAATCTACAACTACATTGTTATAAACATCTGTATCTTTTAGTGGCCAATCAGGAGAATCACCGCACCATAAAAAAATTCCCTTAGAACAATATGCAACAAGATTATTGTAAATCTTATTATTTTCTGAGTAAGGAGACATCCACGGCTCATCACTAACGCCAATTCCTAAACCTGGAACACTCCCTCTCCAAAATGTTTTATCTGTAGTGCCATAACAAAGATTCCTTCTGATTATATTCCCACGGCTAAGTCCAATATATATTTGAGCTTTTGCGTTTGCATAACAAACATTATCTTCAACTATGCAATTGTCCGAATGTTTATATATACCTATGCCTTCACCATAATTTTCATGAACTACATTTTTTCTAATTGTTATACTATCACTTGTTGTAATAGCTAATACTGCCGGCCAATCACCACCATATAGTGCTGTTCTGCCAGAGTCTGTTATATCACACCCTTCGACCACGCCAGTGGTAACGTACTGATACTTAACACCAACTTTATAAATGCCGCCAGTTTCTATGTTGGTTGCATTATTATTGGAAGAAGACCCCTGAAAACGAACTCCATCCCAAGCAGAATTAACCACCTTAATGTTCTTAACAGTTACATAATCTCTTTTTTGGACATGAATCAATCCTGTGTAATCTCCAGAGGGGACGGTATTGTTACCATCTATTACAGGCTTATTTCCACTAACCCCAATGGTCTCAGCCCCACCATCCATATAGTATGCACCAATAACAGCCTTGTTACCTGAATTACCGCTCCAATCAACCCAAAGCTGCGAGCCTGTCCAAGTACCACCACACTTAAAATATACGTCGTCTCCTGTTACAAAGCTGTGGCTGTTCACCTTGCCAATTGTTTTCCAGGCTTTTGCATCGCTTCGGCCATCAAGCTTGTTATTGCCATCGGGTTTGACGTAATAAGTTGCCGCAAAAGCATTTACCACGAGTGAGAAAAACATAACCAAAGTAACGGTTAGAAAAAGATGTCGTTTCATTAGTGCCTCCTTTACTGTTTTAAAATTATTTATTTTTTCTGTTTGAATTAACACGATATATTTAGAACATTCACAAACTTTCGTAACTGGAATGACAAAAAAGTAATTACTTCATTTTACACCTCCTTAATTAATATTTTCTCTAAGAAAGCAAGCAGCGTAACGCTCTTGCGTCAATTTTTATTAGATCGCTTATCAGTCAATAACCTGGCAATTAGTCATAAATTTGATAGTTAGTCAATGTTGTAATCTATAGTGTCAGGGAAACGTCAAAATAGATTACAACTTAGTCAATTAGAAGTATTTTCAAGATGCTTAAATACGAAATCCGAATATCGCCTGATCTTATAAAAATGGTCGAAACAATATCAAAATTCGAATATCAAATAATCAAAACTTTACCACGCTCCAGCGTGGTTACGCAATAGTTATTAAGGTCTTCGAAAATATCATTTGTTTTGAATTTAGGATTTGGAACATTCGTATTTGTTTCGTATTTCGTGTTTCGAATTTATAAAAAACAAATTAAGCAAGAAATTTACTATTTCACCAGCTTGTTTATGAAAATGACGTAGCCCTGTCTATAGTGTGTGTAATTCAAGACCGTTGCTTAAACAAACACCGTAAAACCCCAACTCCACACAAAAGGGAGGATTTGGAGTCATGGCATCAGAACAAATGAGCTAAAATTACTTAAAGCAAAATATATGCCAACTCAGGGAGATCTATAACCTAAATATAGAATCCGCACTTTTTCAATGCCATTTTGGGTCGTTCACTCGTTCAACTAATTCCAAAGGCAAGTACCCTACACCGGCGTTGATCCTCGTTTGGACTACCATTTGTCATTTCGAGCGCAGCGAGAAATCTTGAGCGTGTAAGATTTCTCCCTTTGGTCGAAATGACATTACACAACGAAAGATCAAATCTGACAATTTATAAATAATCTCACACCCAAGTGTAGGCTTTCTCACACCCAAGTGTAGGCTTTCTCATACACTACAAGAAAGTCAGGCATCTTTCATATAACCTCAAAAGTAGTTTACACTTTTTCGATTTAACCGCAAAGAGTCGCAAAAAGCGCAAAATCGTTTATGTAATAAATGCAGATAATTATGCTTTTGAGCCTTTTGTGCTTTTTTCCCAATTGTTCAGGGACACTACCGGGGATTCTCATAATCCATAATTGAAAATTCGGAAATTATTAAGTTATGCTTCAGCAGCAAGCTCACATAATCAGCGCTTTCCTGATGGTTTTTGATGCCCTGTGTGTAATTCTAGCCGGGTGCGGGGCTTTTTATATCAAAAACTACCTGTCAGACGGGCGCTTTTCGATGGACAACAATGTCTTTGTAATATCGGTAATGTTAGTGATGTTTTTGAACAACTATACTATGGGACGACATCATCTATACGGTGACAAGAGGTCATCATCGTATTTCGATCTTTCATGGTCTATTTTTAAAGCGGTTGTGGTTGATTTTGTCATTCTATCCAGCGGTATTGTCCTTTTCAAACAGATCAATTATTCAAGGGCATTTTTGTTCTTTTTTGCAGCTCTCACCTTTGTTCTTATTGTGGTCCAAAGGATTTTATTCCAGTTTTATATTAATAGGGTTTCCCAAAATGGTTTTAATATGCGTAAAATCCTTGTCGTCGGAACTATGGAGAGGGCAAAAATTGTTTCAGACCTCCTGGCGATCCAGTTGAGTTGGGGACACGAAGTTATAGGGAGGCTGACGATACAAGGTGAAAAGAGCGATACACAGGACTGTCTTGGGAGCATTGAAGACCTTCCCAGAGTTTTGCGGGATTATGAAATAGACGAAGTGGTTTTTGCTCTGAATGGTAATCGATCTTTTGATTTGTCGAGCCATTTGCATATTTGTAAAAAAATGGGTGTCCCGGTCAGGATATTGCCTGCTCTATGGAAGCCGGGCAATCAAGCCCTTGCCGTAGATAGATGCCAGAACGTTCCTTTTCTCACCATTGAGGTGGATAATTTCAACGCTACAGGCCTGTTTTATAAAAGGATGCTGGATTTAGCGGGGGGGTTGTTCGGGACGCTTTGCTTTTTCATCATGTTCCCTTTTGTTGGGGCTGCTATCAAGCTTGACTCTCCAGGTCCTGTTATTTTCAAACAGAGGAGAGTGGGTCGGCATGGCCGGATTTTTAACCTCTACAAGTTCAGATCCATGTATCAGGACGCGGAGCAGCGGAAGCAAGAGCTGTTGGGAAAAAATGAAATGAAAGGGGCCATGTTCAAACTAAAGGATGACCCGCGAATTACCCGCGTTGGCAGGTGGCTGAGAAAAACTTCATTAGACGAATTTCCGCAATTTTTAAACGTGCTGAAGGGAGAGATGAGCCTTGTTGGCACGAGACCGCCAACACCTGAAGAGGTAGAGACCTATCTACCGCAGCACCTTAGAAGGATGTCCGCAAAACCAGGGATCACAGGGCTATGGCAAATATCGGGCAGAAACCAAATTGCAGACTTTGACAGGGTGGTTGAATTGGACTGCAAATATCTGGATCATTGGCGCTTTTCAGATGATC
>JAJSZW010000154.1 GCA_030262895.1 Deltaproteobacteria bacterium
TATTCCTTAATTATAATTTAGCCACAGACATACACGAACAGGTAAAAACAAGCAGTGTCATTATATTCCTTGATTTACAGAGTGTTCCACAACAATCTCTCAAAACCAAGCGATACCACAGCAAACCGCTTAAGCCGTAAGTTATCATACTTTTGTTCCAATGCGTTGCCATATTGCTCGACCTGTTTTTTTGCTTCTTCCATTTTCGCGCGCATTACAGGAATGGCCTGCAGTTCTTTGATGCTTAGTTTCCTTACCTTTTTCCCTGTCAAACCAGACTGTTTAAGACTTACATACTTGAACTCTATGAGTATATCAAGGATCTTGAACCGTCTCATGTCAGGCCGGATGATCATGGTCAGATCAGCATAACCGCGGCCGGTTTCCTTTTCCGAATCCATGATATAAAGAATGTCGTTGTAAAGGAGAGTCAAAAATGCTGTCTTGACGGTAAGTTCATTTGCCCACCGGTAGTCGCGATTGCGGAACACCTGAAAAAACCTCTGTTCCACAAATTCGCAAAGAGGTTCCATATTGCCTTTTGCATAAAGCTGCTCAGCCGCAAGAACCCCGTCATCTCTGTCGGAGGGTTCAGGCAAAAGCATCTCCTGGATCCGTTTCACATAAAGACCGGCGGTTACCAGATTAGGAACCCTTAAGATTAGTTTTCCTTCCTCTGTTTCACTCTCTATAGTCAATACTCCGAAGTAATACAGAAAAGATGCCATAAATCCCAGGTCTTTGCTCTTGTCTGAAAGCATCTGCTCAATCCCGAAACGGTCGCTCAAATCGGATATGATTATTTGATGGTTATCTTTCATCAGATCAAGGAGCAACTCCTTTCCTTTCGGGATCTGAGATATATATCTAAGCTTTGCCTCATCCGCGGCAAGATTGGCATCCAGCATTTTCCTCGGATACTTACAAACTGCAGAAAATGCCTCCATAAAATAGATCGCCAGGGTGGGATTGTAAACAAGCTCCTTTGCATTCGGAGCAAACGCATATCCGTTATAGTAGATACGCATAAGATCAAGAGCATCTGCGGCATGCCTTTCTTTAAACCCGCATTCTGTTGCGATATCGTTTACAGCTTTTTCTATTTCTGCTTCATTAAACCCGCAAAGATCATTAAAGGTTTGATCAAAATAAATATTCTTGGCAATATTATACCCGCTTGTAATATCGCTCATCACTACAGGAGATACACCTGTAATAAAACTCCGGTCAAAACCAGAGCCGTCTGTAAAGGATTTTACCGCCTTAAACAAGGTCTTTAAGGGTCCTTCTTCGTACACAAGGGCTTCGTAGATATCCTTCTTCTCCCTGCGCACGCCCATCATGACTTCATTGGCAAAGTTGTCATATTCGTCGATAAGAAGATAAACAGAATATGGAGTCGGCCGCACAGCATCAAGCAAGGATTTAATCGAACTTACAGCATCATCCGGATATATTTCGATCGCTCCCTGCAAATAATCCTGGTAGATCGCACTAAATGATCTTATGCACGCATTTACATGGTTATTCAGGGCTTTTTTTATATCCTCTGCGCTTCCCGAAGGATCAACGCACGAAAAATCCCATTTCAGGATAAAATATTGATTGTGCAATGGCGTAGGATTTTTGCTGATCAAGAGATGCCCGAAGATCTCTTCGAATCTATCTTTCCTGGCCACGTCATAGTAATTTTCAAGCATGGAAAGCAAAAGGCTTTTACCGAACCTTCGAGGCCGCAAAAAGAGCAGAAAATATCCCATCTCTTCTATCCGGGCAATGTAGTCTGTCCGGTCGCAGTAAAACAACTTTTCCGTTATGATCTTATTGAAATCACATACACCATAAGGAAATTTCATCAGTGTCCTCCATTTTGAGGAATTTAAGGAAGAGCAATGAAAAAGCACAGTCCAACCAAGAAAAAGATATGCCTTCGCTGCAAACGAAATTTCCCCCGGCGCTGCCTGCCCATGATACACGCCCCTCTTTACTTCGTTCTTGTATTTTATTTGACAGGATTGACGGGATTTTATTGCCAACCACCTTATCGTCGTAATAGACAGCTAAAGGCTTTTCTGATTCCACTGTAAACACAACCAATAATTTTATGCGTCAACTCTTCGTATTCCATTATTATAAAAAAATTCTCGAGATCCTGTTAATCCTGTCCGCTTTTTTTTCTAATACAATCAGTATCCATTCCATTTTTTCAGACAAGATCTACGGGATATACTGGATTTTTTCTTGGCAACTTCTCGCCGGAGGCGATTGTTAATCATGTTAATCCTGTCAATCCTGTCGGCAAAAAAAGTTTTTCTTGGTCAATTCGCATTGTTAAGGTAAATATTGTATTGTCAAATTAGGCCTCAGATTTTCATCCGCATATTCGCTTGAGTAGAATCTTGCTGCATTGCAACCTCTATGGATTGCCTGAATCAATATCCCATAATTATCCATTTCATTAGAGATCCATTTTTGCGCCAACCCAGTGATATCAAATGCAACCCAGGATTCCTCCTGCATAACAGACTCAGCAACAGTACCGTTTGGACCATAGCCAAAATCGGTTATTGTGTCGATATCACCTCCGGGCGTGCTCCACTCATTTATTTCAACAGGATCTCTGTCATATTCATTCCAGGTTGCCCCACCGTCTGTGTCTTTGTACCATATTCCTTCACCTTCCTCCCAGTCATGAGTTATTTGATATACCTCAAGTTTTGGATCGTATGATGGCCAGTCATGAGAATAGCAATAGAGTCTCAATTCCACTTTTTCTATTACAGCATCCGCAGGAATTTGAGAAAGATCTGGACGCAAAAGAATTTTTCTTACACCATTACTCCAGATATTCAATTCACCCATACCTCCCAGATTTTTGTCTTTGCATGCTTCCAAATATCCATCTAATGTGGTGTCTAACATGCTGTCACGAAGAGTGACAGTGTCAGAATCAGGATCAAGAATAGTCAAAGTAAGATGCCTCGTAAGTGTTTGTGCGTTGTTGTCTTCAACTGTTACCGCGAGGGAAAACTGCCCGCTTTCTATCGGTATGCCGTAAATCGTGATCGCAGTATCATCAAGATATCTCCACTCCAGCCCCGCGGGAAGGCCTTGAATCGACCATTGATAAGGCAAGTTCCCTCCCACAGCCGATATGGAAGCTTCATAATCAGTATCTTGTACACCCTGACTCAATTCACTATGTATGTCGAGAGCTTCAGTAGGGTCATCGCTATAACTCACTATAAGCACAGGCCTCAGATTTTCATCTTCATATTCGCTTGAGTAGAATTTTGCAGCGTTGCAACCTCTATCAATTGCCTGGATTAATATTCCATAATTTTCCATTTCATTGAATATCCATTTTTGGGCCAAATCAGTGATATCAAATGTAACCCAGTACCCCTCCTGCATAACAGACTCAGAGACAATACCGTTTGGACCATAGCCAAAGTCAGTTATTGTGTCGACATCACCACCTGACATGCCCCACTCATTTATTTCAACAGGATTTCTGTCATATTCATTCCAGGTTGCCCCACCGTCTGTGTCTTTGTACCATATTCCTTCACCTTCCTCCCAGCCATGAGTTATTCGATATACCTCAAGCCTTGGATCGTATGATGGCCAGTCATGAGAATAGCAATAGAGTCTCAATTCCACTTTTTCTATTACAGCATCCGCAGGAATTTGAGAAAAATCTGGACGCAAAAGGATTCTTCTTACACCATTACTCCAGATATTCAATTCACCCATACCTCCAAGATTTTTGTCTTTGCGTGTTTCCGGATAACTATCTAATGTGGTGTCTGATATGCTGTCACGAAGAGTGACAGCAACAACGTTTGGAGCACTGGCGCTATTATCGCCTGTACCAACTATAGAAATTGCAATCTTTCCTTCATCGGGATCATTACTGTTTATCACAAGTGTTCCACATATTTCACCTTCTGTTTGCGGTGTAAATCTCACACTCACATTCAAAGTCTCACCCAAAGCAATCTCAGCAGGAAAAGAAGATGAAGCTACGGAAAAAACCTGATTGTCAGAACTGATACTGTGTATTGTTAACGCGACCACGCCCTTGTTAAAGATGACAAATGTCCAGTCTGCACTTTTTCCTATATTTACGGAACCAAAATTGCAGTTGGTTTCGTAAACTTCAATATCGGGAATGTCAGTGTCAGGAACATCAGCATCAGAAATCGTAACTTTAATGCAGAAATTTTTAGCGGCTTTTTGAGAACCATCGGTTAATGTAACGATTTGAGAACCATCGGTTACAGTAACAATTTGAGAACCATCGGTTACTGTAACAATAAATTCATATAAGCCCGTTTCTTCAGGAATACCCCGAATATTATCACCATCCAGATACAGGCCGGCGGGCAAATCGTTGGAATCTATAGACCAGACATAAGGCTGAGTGCCCCCAGAGGCATTAAGAGAAGCAACATACTCGCTTCCAAAAATAGCTTCCGGCAGGCTTTGGGTAGTTATTACAATAGAATCCGAATTCGTTTGTTCTTTTACTTCAAGGGTAAATTGTTTCGTAACAGTTGCGCCTGCAGAATCTTCAATCTGTACGGCAAAAGAAAAAGAGCCTGTTTGAGGGGGAATGCCTGAAATCGTTTGCGTAGTTTCATTAAGGACATTCACAGAAAGCCAATCAGGCATATCCGTATAATTCCACTGATAAGGCGGGCTTCCTCCTGCAACGGAAACAGGATAACTGTAATCCTGGTTGACAGTTCCGTTTGGCAGGGAAGTAGTGACTATTCTCAGTTCACTCTCTACAAAAACCGCTATTTCATCTGCGCTCAATGCTTTATTGTAGATACGCACGTCATCTATAATACCGTCAAAAAAATTTGCCGGCGCGTCAGCATTCAAGGCTCCTATTATTAGATCTCGATCATTTGCAGAATTAGGATATGTATTATCTTGACCCACATGCTCGCCATTCAAATAGAAGTTCACGGATCCTTTCTCGCTTCTTGAAACCGCCAAGTGCATCCATTTATTTTCTTGACCACCAAGTATAGAATCAGAATGCGGGTAGCCTGATCCGCAAGTATAGATGTAATTCCAAACTGCATAAAGACCAATGCTGTTAGTTCCGCCGCTACTATTTTTTGACACAATATACTGTTGAGAATACAAACTTTTTCTGGCATATATCCATGCGGTAACTGTATATTCTAAACTATCAAAAAGATCGCTGTCTTGAATTTGGATATAATCATTTATGCCGTCAAAATCATAAGCGCCATTGGGATTGCCGAATCTGTCAACAGTTAGAGTTGGCGCGTTTTCGCCCTCAGCGGTTCCATGGTTGCCAAATACGGATGAATCTTGCATATCGCCGTCAAATGGTAAATGCATAATCAATCCCCCGATAACTCCGGGTTTATATTCAAAAACTGCTTTTATGGCGTGATCACCGCTCACATTATTAAAAGCATATTCTCCTTTCACACCGACTGATATGCCGTCAACTATCGTATCAGAAAGAATATAATCATCAGCAGCATGCATAAAAAAAGTTATACTTTCGCTTTCTTGCATTAAAATTTCGCCAATCCTTGGATCAATTCTGCCTCCCTCGCCAGCTTGAGCTGTAATTGCATAGATTTGCTTGCTCGGTTCATTTACTTTAAGCATAAAATTTCTTGTACATGTACCGCCCGATGTGTCGGTTGCCACAATTGAAATTGTATTGCTCCAGCCGACATTATCAAGAGTTGGATACCATTCAAATTCATATACAGCCCAAATACCGCCACCTTTTAAATCATTTCTGGTGCGACCTGTGTTTCTTATTATTGCTCCCTCCGGTTTGTTAATCATAGTAATGGTAAAAGGATCACCATCTGGATCTTTTACATAAAATTCAAAATTAAAGTTTTTCCCAGGTTCAACAGTTTCCCATAGATGTCCGCTAACACTCTGTTCGTCCTCCTTTACCATTAAATGATATATCGACGGATTTCTAATAGTATTAGATACTTTTATCTTCACTGTTTGAGAAGCAGTATTTATCCCATCTGAAACGGTAAATGTAATATCATATTCTCCGGCCTGTTCGTATCCGGAAGTCCAAGAAAATGTAGGCTTTGGTCTTTTCCCATACCCGGGAAGATCTGTTTGATCATATCCGGCTTTTATAAGTTCTTTTAAGATAAGCTGGTCTGCTAATTCATTGATATAATATTCAATATATGTTAATCCTTTATACCTGTTTTCAGTTCCAACAACAGGCTGGCCATTATACATTAAAATAGACTCGCCCGCTTTTACAATCGTGTTATGATTTTGAACAGCAGGATCCAAAATCGCGCCGCGATTTACTGTTTTGCCTTGAACATTTATTGCAACGTTTTCCCATTCATCCGGCATCCCGTCATTATCGCTGTCTTTTTTGGAAGAAGCAGGAGTAAGACCTTCCATAAGCCCTCCTGTCGGCATTTCTTTCCCCCATTTCCCAGTTCTTGTTTTTATCTCTTCAACAGTTCTGCTTGTTACCGCGTCCCTTGGAAGAGAGCCTGCATGAGCTGACACAAGGCTATAAGCTTTTTCCGCGGTATGAGTTGTAACATCGGGAACAGGATACATAGTATCTATTCGATAACTCGGACCGCCATTAAACACACCTCTTCTATTAGGATTAAACATATCAAGATACCCCAGCGGTTCATCAACCATATCAAAGTAATTGCCCTCGCCATATATCATAGATCTTCCACCTTCTATGAAAGGGTAGAAATAGGTTGGAGTGTCTTGCGCTTTGGGAGAATTTGGTCCTGGCTTAAAAAAATTGCCTACAATATTTGTTTTGAAAAGTTCACCCGGTCTCTGCGCATTCCCAAGAGGAGGATGCCAAGTAATACCAAGCCCAGCGTTATAAATAACATTATTTCTGTGGTCCAACACCTCTACTCCGGTAAGAGGCGTTCTTATTGAATGATGCGCGAAAAAATTATGGTGAAGACTAATGTCTTTGCCGCTATATCCCATAATCATACCATAATTATGCGTCGGTCCAGACAGGGGATCTGTTCCCGCATTATGCTCCTCAAGATTGGTTGACAGATCATTGTCTGAATCGTCTTCCGGCCGTATATCGGCAAAAGAGGTCAGATTATCTATAGCGCTTGCATCTATCACTTGTTGTTCCCACCAATCTGCCAAACCATCGTTATCTGAATCACAATTAACAATCCACTCAGGATCACTTGGAGCATTCGCAACTAAAGGATTGGTGCCGTTGTTATATTCCTCTAAATTAGTAGTGCCATCTCCATCTAAGTCTTCGTTAGGTTTTATATGTAAAACATAATCGGTAACGGCATCCGAGTCGCTATAGTCTCTTACCTTTATTTCCCAGTTGTCCAGCATGCCGTCCGCGTCCCTATCCGTATAAACTTCCCATGGAGCGCCATATCCGGCCGCCTCTTCTATTCCGCACCATTGAATTGTGCCATTTTTAAGATTTGAAAGATCAAAATTCTCATCATTTCCCCATGCTCCGGAAATATGATCAAGTATTCCTCTGTTTCCGCCAAAGTTTATATTATCACCAATTCCTGGTCTGTGATACGGATTCCGTATTCTTAAAAAACGCACAATAGAATTATCAGTTGCAGCACCTCCGTCGCCATCAGTAAGATTAAGCTGCGCGTTAATGGTAATGCCAGCTCCAGGCGCGGTCTGTCCAGCCATGGTAAGCGGAGCGTTTGCTGTATACAGCCTCGCTGACTTAGCCATGTTATATTCCATAGTTATCGGGGTGGCGTTAATCACACCGCTTACATCAAACACAATTATCCTCGGTTCATTTACGAGAAGCGCTTCTTGTAAACTTCCCGGACCATCAGAATTAAGATTAGTAACCTTAATTACTCGTCCGCCTCGTCCGCCTCTTGTTCCAGCGCCAAATCCTTCCGCGCCGGGAAATGCCGGAACATCGTAAAACATTCCTTCAAGCTCT
>JAJSZW010000155.1 GCA_030262895.1 Deltaproteobacteria bacterium
AAAACAACTCTCTCAGCTTTTCCTTGTCGTTTTTTATAAGCTCCGGCTTTCCGGAATAGGCGATTTTGCCCAGCTTTATTGAATAAACATGATGGCAAACTTCAAGCACCTCACGCACTTTTTGCTCCACGATAAGGATGGTCTTGCCGAATTCCCGGTTGATCTTCTGCAAATGATTCATCATCTGGCTGACCAGCTTTGGGGAAAGTCCCAGAGATGGTTCGTCCATGAGAAGGAGGGTCGGGTCAGGCATCAGCGCCCTTCCCAGGGAAAGCTGTTGTTTTTCGCCGCCACTCAGCTTGCCGGAGTTCTGTTTTTTTCGTTTTTTCAATTCCGGGAAGAGTTGCCAGATTTTCTTCAGCTCAATCTGAAATTGTTTTTTGGAAAGGTACAGCCCCCCGATCTCCAGGTTCTCCAGAACAGACATTTCGTCAAAAACCCGATTTCCCTGGGGCACGAAGGTTATGCCATTCTGGACAAGAAACTTGCTGTTTTTATTGGTGATATCAGACTGCCTGAAAAACACCACCCCTTGCCATACTGGTATCAGGCCAAAGGCGGCCTTCAGCAGAGTGGATTTGCCTGAACCATTGGGGCCGATAATCGCAGTGATCTTGCCAGTTACAGCTTCCAGGTCGATGTCATAGAGGATCTGTTTTTTTCCGTATCCGGTATCAAGACTTTTGATTTCCAGCATGCTTACTCCAAATAAGCCTCAATGACCGCCGGATTATTCCTGACCATCTCCGGGTCGCCTTCAACGATTTTTTTGCCCTGATCCATAAAGACCAGGTTGTCGCAGACCCGCATGATGGCGTCCATATTATGTTCGATCAGGATCACCGTCACGCCCTGTTCCGGCAGTTTTCGAATCATCTCAAGAATAATATTGATAGTTTCCGGGTTGACCCCGGCAACAGGCTCATCCAGCAACACCATCTTGGCCCCGGCTGCCAGGCAGCAGAGCAGGGAGACCATTTTCTGCTGACCGTAGGATAGATCTTCAACTAAGGCATTTTCCTTATCACGTATTTCCAATGAATCAAGCAGTTCCTGTGTTTTTTTTCGATTTGCCTGTTCCTGAATTTTGATTAGTCTGGAAAAAGTAAAGATGTTCCGCAACCGTTCTCCGGCCTGATTCTGGAAGGCAAGAAGGATGTTATCCAAAACGGTTAAACGGGTAATTAACCGAAGCTGCTGAAAGGTACGTACAATACCATCTCGGGCAATTTTGTAGGACGGCAGGCCGATAAGCTGCTGATCGTTGTATTGAATACTGCCTGAGTCAGGCGGCAAGAAACCGGTAATCACGTTGAAAAGGGTGGTCTTGCCAGCACCATTGGGACCGATGATCCCAGTGATGGATGCGCCCTGAACCTTTAGAGAGAAATTGTCTAAGGCAACAGTGCCGTCAAATCTCTTATTTAAGTTTTCAATGTAGAGGATAGGTTTCATGGGCTATTTGTCAAAGGAATATTCGCCCAGGAATCCCTGGGGACGGTACAGCATACACAGAACCAGCAAGGCACCATAAATTAACTGTTGAATGTTAGCGGCAATAGCGTTGGGCATTCCTATGAATCGCAGAGCCTCGGGCAAGGCAACCAAAAATGTCGCTCCAACGATAGAACCCCAGATATTCCCGGCCCCGCCGATGATAACAATCGAGATAATAAAGATAGACTCCATCACAGTGAACGATGTTGGTTCGATAAAACTGATGTAGTAGGCATATACGAGACCTGCCACAGAGGCCATTCCCGCGCCGATCACAAAAATCGCTATCTTGAAAAAGGCAATATTTTTGCCATGCGCCTGAGAGAAAATTTCATCTTCCCGGATTGCCTTGAGTACCCGGCCAAAGGGAGAATGACCGATTCGTAAAGAGAGTATCACAACAAGAAGGCTGAAAACTAAAACAACAATCAGGTAATCAAGATGCGACTCTATCCTCCATCCAAAAAATGAGGGCGCTGGAATACCAGGCAAACCCATAGGACCCCCGGTGAACGATACCCAGTTGTTGAAGATGCTAAATATAATTACCTGAAACACAAAAGTGGTCACCATGAAATAATCGTCACGTGTGCGAAGCGTTGGGATACCCACCATAGCACCGAGTAAACCACCAAAGACAACTGCGAGAATGATGTTAACTAAAAAGGGGCTGTGAAATTTTATTGCTAATAGAGCTGCCACATATGCCCCTACACCATAAAAAGCTGCATGTGCAACGGAAAGCAGTCCCGTATATCCCACGATCAAATTAAGTGACACTGAGAGGATAACGTAAATTCCTATGAGGATGAGTATGTGAAGAAAGTATTCCATTACTAATTTTGTAAGATTGTGCCTCAAATGCTCTTACAAAAAACTCCCTTTGGTTGAATAAGCAGGTAGGTTAATAGAATAAAAAACGTAATTGCATCCTGCCAATGTGGTCCCCAATTTGCCGCGATGAGATTCTGAAGGAGGGCGATTGAAAGTGCAGCAAAACCGATACCGGCCAAACCTCCTCGGACTCCAATAATAACCGCAACAACGCCCAAAAGAATTGGTTGGAGGCCAATCGTGGGACGGAGGCCAACGTCTAAAGCAAGGAGTGCTCCTGCCAGACTGGCAAAAAAGGCAGATACTGTAACAGCTAAAATCGAGACCAATCTCATCCTAATGCCAGCTATTTCTGCGAGTTCAATGCTGGAGCTAGCTGCTCGAATAGCCATGCCGTGCCGACTTTGATTCAAAAACATCCCATACATGACCGGTAGGATGATTGCAAACAAGATAGATATTCCTTGCACATGGGTGCCTCTACCTATTACTAGTTGCACGATTTTGCCAGCCTGCTGTGACGGCGGGGCTACGAGCTCTGTTCCGAAAGCGAGAGATAGCATGCTTATTATGCAGATGTAGATACCAAGAGATGCGAGTAATAATGTTGAGCTATTGGCCTTTGGCTGTAAAAGTGTGGGAAGAACCAGCTTGATTCCCACGTGGATGATTATGGTAAATGTGATAGCGGCAAGGACTGAAAACGTTGCAGGCCATCCTAATGTATTCACACAAACTGCCGTAGTATATCCAGCGATAAGTGCGATGCCTGCAAGAGACAAATCGAAATACCGGAACAGGCGATAAGTTGGGGCAACAGCCATCGCCATCAAATTGCCAAACGATGCAGCAATTAGGCTGTTGAGTACAACTTGGCCGTTGAACGTCATGCAGCCCTCCGAGAGGAACCTCTAAGCATTCGGTTGCTCACAAACCCCATACTTGCATGCGCACCTGCACAAAGATCATCAAGCCGATCGGCAGCGTCTTGGAGAAAACGGCGGGATTGCGTAGGCGTGGCCTTAAGGTCGGGGCAAAAATGACGAAGCCAATACCAGCGAATTTCCTCAGTGTCCAGAAGGTCAAGTTCTCTAACCCACGGCTCCTTACGACATAACAAATTATAAGCAGGAGCACCGGGCATAATGACCATGATTGCAGCGTTAATTCGCTCAAGAACACCTGCAGCCGCAGCTTTTTCGGCAAATCCAATCGATTTTTCAACAGAGAAAACTGTCTCGCCCGCACAGCCAAGCACGAAACCACCATGAATCTTGAGTCCACTATCACGACAGACATTCACGGCATGCTGGTGAGACGATAGATTCGTACCTAAACCATTGAGACGCTGCACACAATCGTCGACCGAATCGAAACCAATAAAGAGGCGTTTTGTTCCAATGGATAGAAGCATATCGGCCATCTTTTCTGTTAGTAGTGAACTTTGCATGTAAAAGGTCCACTCTATGTCATACTCGCTCCATCTCTGTTCGCGTGCAATTGCATTAGCTATCGCGCTGATCATATTACGATGATAGCCCACGTTATCACCGTAACACTTGAGCAAAACCTTGCCCCCAGCAGGGACTCGATGGCTTTGGATTAAATCCAGAACCTCTACCACTATGCTCTCGGCTTTGCGTGCGACAACATCTCCGCCGAGAGAGCAATAACTACATGACATAGAGAGCATATCTTTACGAAGAGAACGGTTCTTCATTCTCTCACGGTATCCACAACCAAAGTGAGTGAAGACAACAAAACCTGCGGCCATATCTTTTTGGACTCTCTCTTTCGTTACATCCCAATATGGCTTAATCCCTGCAGAGAGTGCAGAAAAATCAAAGGGTAGATAATTGTCGTATGCCCATGTCTCACAGTGGATCGGATTGTGAATAATCTCTCCCTGTCTATTACGCCAAGAAAGGTTTGGAATACTGCAAAAAGAATCCCCGTCATCAATCGCTTTTAGAAGGGAAGCCAAGGGTTCCTCGCCATCTTGGCGTATAATAAAATCAATGATTTCTTTTTGATTGGTTAATATTTGGTTCGATAGGTGCGTTGCATGTGGTCCACCAAGAACTACAATTGCACCTGCGCTTTTGGCCTGTTCGGCCACAGCCAGCACGTTTTGGTAACAAAGAGTGCTACTCGCCGAAATACCAACTACATCCGCCCTGGGTACATAATCAGGCGTGTGATGCATATCGACAATGTTAATTTTTCTGCCAGGAGATGTTCTTCGCAAATGACTGGCTATTGTCAATAAGCCTATTGGATAATAGGCTCCGTCATTTGCGCCATGGCCATAGTCAGAGGGGACGGATACAAGATCGATGGAGTTCACATTATCCATGTTTAATTTCCTCCCTCAAAGATAATAACATTGACTCGTTATCCTCCTTAGCCCATGGGACATGCCAAGCTTTCGCATTTTTTTTCACTACCCAGGAGTTCAGGTTATTAAGGCGTGAAATATTGATACGTTTTGGACGCCACATATTTGGGCGCATTTTGAATATCCGTGCAAAACGTTTTCCTACATCTTCTTCCCATACATCCTTGACACCAATGACAGCGGCCACACAATAAAGATTATTTTTATAGATCTTACCTTTCCTGAATATTAAGAAATCATTGACGAGCAACTGGGATAGTGGATTGATCACTTTACGCATAAGTGCTTTAATATCATTCAAAATTGGCCCTTCTTCTGAGTGCTTATCAACTTTGCGAGGGAGGCGCAGGACAGATTTTTGGTGACGACTTGTTTCAGAGTCGAATCCAACGTAAAATGTTTCTCCATATTGCCCGCTCTCATCATCACCATGGATACCAACAAGACTTTTGCCCTGGTAATCTGCAATTGAGAATGGAAGCCAACTTATAGTGAAATTCTCTAACTCACGGGCAAGCATGATTGTCTCAAGAAGCCAAATAAATTTATTTCGCATTTCCTCATGCTTTGTCTTACTAGGCGAAAAGTAAACATGTTTCCTGAAATCAACTTGTTGATTGACCGCACAATACATTGCTTCAGCAATATAAGTAACTAGACGCTCCCCTTCAGTGGTTTTATTTTTTAACTTAGAAAGATATGTTAAGAAATAATCATTTTTAACATCATTCGCATCTTCCATCCCTGTTGCTATTTTCATCACCTCTATATGCAACTTTGAACGATTAATAACAGTTATTAAATTTTCATTTAGGTAGCCTTCCTCAAGCAAACTATGACCAAATGGAGAAAGCCATTTATTGAGAGTATTTCGAATTGGACCCGTAAGGTCGTCATTAATATTAAGTCTCCAAAATTGTTGGAAGGCATCATGCCATTTAGTGTCATCATGATAATGTAAAATTATGACTCGTTTGGTTAAAGAATCGCCATTCAAGATATCAGCAGCGAATTTTTTGTATCCTTCGGGAAAGGTCATAAATTGTTGCAATCCTTCCCTACGTCGCAAAGTTCGAATTCGGACATCTGGGGAATGCGAATACCATTCACCATTTTGGCGTTGTAGCAACCTATACTTTTTTAATTCCACATTCGTTGTTTCTGGTTGGTGAAACAAATCAATCATGGCGAACCCTGCTAGATCATGTTCACTTTCATGACCTTCTTCGTAATAACCGATACTCGGGGCGCCCAAGAGAAGACGTTCACTCTTGTAACCTGACTTTTTGCTCTCCCATTCTCCAAAACTTATGACATGGTCTTGATGACGGTGACCATGAAGAACGATTAATACACCATACTTAAACATAAATTTGAGAGCTTCCATGGCTCTATTACTGTATCCCTTTCTATTGTTTTTGACCATAACGCCACTACCAGGCAAAAAATTATGGTGTGAAATCACGATACAACACATATTGCCACGATCAGATATCTCACTTAGACATTTCTCTCCTTGATTGAGTTGATGGTTACAGCAAACTCCGTCCGAATTATGCTCATGATCGGTGAAGTCACAAGTGACAAGGGGCCAAAAAACAACCCCTTTTTCGTATCTTACACACCAAGGGTTCTTGTTTACCTGGACGATATTCTTCTCATATGAGTCCTTCCCCTTTTTGACGGTTATTTTCTTTGTTTCTAGCGACAAAATGGAAGGATTTTCATTTTTCGGTATACCATCATAGAAATGTTCCAAAAAATCTATATAATCGTTTAGACGGGTAATGTTATCAATTCCAGGTTCAGTTTTAGGCGAAAGCACATCGTGATTGCCGGGCACTATAAGGACTTGTCTTTTGTCAGGAATCCCAATAGCTCGCCACAATGTATCAAGTTGTTCCCCAGCTGCCTTATAGCGCTTCTGCCTCTCCTCTTTTGTTTTCGCTTGCGAAATGATGTCTCCGGTTACAACAAGAAAATCAGCAGAAAATTCATCCTCATGTTCCTCAACAACTTTCTTAATCCTCTCGGCAAGAATATTGGGTGGGCTATCCTCTCGCAAAAGTATATGTTTTGGACGTTTTGTTGATGAAATTTCTCCAATGTGCAAATCTGAAATATGCAAAATACGAATAGGTTTAGAATCCACCCCTTCCACTACATCACCTCTGTCTCTTATTTAATAAGTTGCAAGAATTTCCCGTTTTGGACGCGAACTAATGCAATAGACTTTTTCACCCCTCCATTCCTGTCAAAGGTTGTAGTTCCTGAGACTCCAGGAAAGTTTTTCATGCCTATGAGACCATCTCTGATTTGTTGAGAGTCAAACTGATTTTTCTCTGCAATTTGAGCAAGCATCTGAATCGCATCATACGAATTTGCTGCAAGCCAGTCAGGTTCTTTGCCGAACCGTGCGGTGTAAGCATCTACAAAATCTCTGACATATGGAACTGTGGATTGTGGATCAAAACTGGCCGAAGCTGCAATCAGACCTTCTGCCCCTTTTGGGGCAATTTCCAAAAGTTTGGGGGTGACAGCTCCCGCACTGGCGAAAAAGTTCACTTCAAGTCCAATCTCTCTCGCCTGTTTTAGGATAAGTCCAAGTTCTGAGTCATAACCGGCCAAGTAGACAGAGGCGGGGGAGAGAGCGCGCAATTGTTCAAGTTCAGAACGATAGTCCATTTTCCCTTCATTAAAAGGGACCGAGCCGACAATATTTGCGCCAAGAGCTTCACAGGCCGCCATAAATGTATCTCGATAGGAGATTGCATTTGCAGCGTTAGCATGCAGGATGGCGATTTTCCCTCCTTCTGTTCTTTCAACACACTCGTTAGCTATTGCGGCCGTCTGAAGCTCCACGCTTTCACGATTTCGAAAAACATAGGAGCCTGCCTCCTTCAGTTTTTCCGATATGGCACCGGGAGTAAACAGTACAACTTTGTGCTTGATCGCTAAGGGAGCGCAGGCTAAAGCTTCATCGCTAGTTAGCAGGCCGGCGATCACAGGGACCTTGTTTATATTAACCAGCTTGGTAAAAGAAGTGACGGCACGGGATGCCTGTGATTGCGAATCTTCGACAATCAATTTTATAGGATTATGTTGGGTGTCTGAATTAACTTGATCAACCGC
>JAJSZW010000156.1 GCA_030262895.1 Deltaproteobacteria bacterium
GGGTGATTTTAAGTTTGACCTTTGACGGGAAAAAGATAAACACAGAATGGATTGAAATGAAAGAATATTTGGAATTTAACAAGGCAAATGCCGACTCGTAAAACTCGCGGCTGATTTGCGGTGTTATATTTCTTGATGTACCGTTACAATGAACAAAAAGAACAACAAATTCCTCAGCTTCTCCCTTGCGATCAGAGAAATCTTGGACGATTTTAGATCTGATCCCAAACAGTACGATTTGTTTGCAAAGGTATACTCATTCCTTGTCGAAGGAAAAGCCGTGCCGGGCGAAGAGAAATGCCCTCCAATGGGAATAAGGTATGGTGGAATCTGGTATCGACCTGAGAACTTGGAAGAAAGGCAGTTTTATAATTGGCATGAATTTGACTACTTGCTGACCCAAGCCTTTTCATTAAGAAGTCTGAGCGGGGAAGACATTGTCAAACTCTACAAAATGGTTACTGGTGTTAATGCTTCTATAGACTTTCAGATAATTAATTTCACAAGGCCAGAAGGAGGAAGGCGTATTAGTTATACGTCGACGACTGATAACACAGTAAAATTATTTATCTGAAAGTCTATATTGGTAACGGCCCGGAAGAGAAAAGTAGGCATCTGGGTCGAGACAGAAATGGAAAGATTCAAAGGCATTGTAAAGATTACCCAAAGTCAAAGAAACACGCTTTGAGAACCAGATGCAAAGGTTTTGGTTAGTATCCATTTATTTTTCAATGGATTAGAAAAACTTGTCTGCTCGACTATTTAGCTTCAATCTTGAGATGTCTGCTTTTTTGTAAAAGGTCTATTCTCGGACAGGCTTCTATTCCTCACTCTTTGGGCAGAGCTTCCCGCCCTTGAGGCTGTGCCCCTCGACCACCTCGAAATCACCGCTGACGAACCCGCGTCCAATGGGTTTAGAACAGCTAGTATGAATTTCTGTGTTATGGACGCCATTAACCCACAAGTTTATCTTTTTGCCCAAGGTTCCTTTCTTGTCCGACCCGATAATCGTGAAATGTTCAGCAGGGGCCACCATATTAAGAAATACTATATCCTCTTTCCCTTGCTCAACCTTAATCAGCGCTGGAGCTTCTCCGTTGTACTGCAAAGTCAGATCAATAACCTTCCCATCGCATTCACCACAGTCGTCATCACACGCAGGAACACACAAGGTACCCCGATAACGGCCCCAGTTTTCGATGATGTTACCAGTCACGAAGAAGTTACCAGTAGCTTGTTCATAGCTGTCGGTGCCACCTACGATGACAAGATGCTCGGCATCGCCCCAACGCCCGTTGATTCCTGCGTCGACTGTTAGTATCTTACCTTCTGGAAGGAATAATACACTTCTTGCAGTAAAAAATCGTCGGGGTTCAAAGACTTCATACTCATCTGTAAGATTTGCTGGTGTAAGGCCTTCGCTATCCTGCAGATCGGTCATTCCTTCGACCGTAAGGCCGCAAACGCCCGTTCCTTGAATATCTCCTAACATCTGAATAGTAAAGCATGTAAATGGCATATTGAAGGGTTCAGAGCCGAGATAAGCTGCAGGAAACTCGTCTGCAACAGCACAGGTACCAATTTCAGGTTCCAAGCGAACGAACCCTGAGATCTCCTTACAGGTGTAAGTTGTCTCCGCCATCGATTTGGTGCTAACAAAGCCCATTATCAACAGCACAATTACAAACAAGTTTTTTTTCATGTTACCCCCTTTGGCCGCAAACATAACGTCAAAAAAGCTTCGGCTAAATCAAACTAATCTGATTATTAGCCCCGATAAAGTACCTTTGGAAAGAGGCCTTTCAATCCCCGCCCCTTTTTCATGAATTTGTGCGCTTTGGAGCTTTTTACATTTACTTTGCCGTCTATTTTGGACTTTTTGCAAAACCACCAATTATTTAAAATTTTTGCATAAAAAATCACAAACTACAAGAAAATATTTTCATTATCTTCAACTACTTGATAACATAAAAAATAGCTACCGGTAAACCTGTGTGGTTGGCACTTACCACGTTTTATCAACGAGTGGATGACTTTTCAGTGCGCTTTTTGTATCTTTGATAGAGTTCCTTTAATGTGGTCAGGAAATTTTCCAATTCACTAACGGGGATGCCATCACCCCATTAAGCCTCGGGCAATCCACATACGTCAGCCTGCTTACCAGTTGTCGATAAAGATCTTTGTGAATTGAGGTTTTTGTAATCCTGAAAGCTCAGAAGGATGGCTACATAGGCGGTATCCTTCACCAGTTCATGACAAAAGCCCTCAAAAAAGGTGGTCTTCCCGCTCTCTCTTGGGGCAAATATGGAAAAGTATCTTCCCAGGTCAACCATGGTTTTGATATCCTGGTTCTTTGTATTAACCACGTTTTCCAACTTAATATGATATGACATTTTAGGATCAACTGTCCAGAGTCTTCAAAGATACGTTCCGGTTTTTTGTAATTCATCATTGCTTTCCTTAGTTTTTCAAAAAAAGATAGGCGCACTTCTTCCGTATATTTTTCTATTAATCAGCATATAGATGAACGCAGCATTTGATCTTTCATTCCATAATCAAAGAGGACCCCATAATTCTCCTCGACCTTCTGTTTTTTTCAACCGTGAACCGATAACTGTAAACTGTGAACGGTCACTTACCGTACAATTGATGTAAGCATTTAATATTTAATGATCAATTTTTAACATTACTTCCATAATAATATCAATGGCAAGTTTTTTGCGGAAAAGCAAACTTGAACCTAAAATGTTCGCAATTCTGGGTCTGGGTGAAAGTTTTACCGGCGGATTACCCATAATTTACCCTTGATTTCAGGTAGTTGTTGTGTTAGAATAATTTAAAATGCAGCCTTAAATTGAAATCCGAATCATTAAGCAGCATACATGTAATTGTCACGTTGTATAGACTCTTTTTTCTCAAAAACATCTCTGATATCAGGGATATCAAGCGTTTTTTTTAGCATATGGGATATATCGGTAAAATTGAGAAAAACAGCTCTCTTCTTCGATTTCAATATTCGGGGCCGGCGAGCTACAACAAATTGAAACTATACAAAAGATGCGAATGTCATGCGCTATTTCGTTCCATGATATTGTGCGTTTTTTTACACTAATCATTGTTGGACTAAGCCGTCGAGACCGCTTCACACTTCGCACCATAGGACTAACCTATGCCCAAAAACGTGTTCAGAAATATTCGCGGCATCATCAAGAACATCGGCGATGTAGTTGCCGCCGTACACGCCTGTGACACCGAGTTTTCTGCTGGTGCGGTGTGGTGGCGTGGGCAACCGAAGGGAGGTCTTCCTCTGGTTCCCAAGTTCTTCCGCATTCCAGTAGATTCTCGTGCCGATGAGCAAACCATCAATAACAACTTCAGGGGGAGCATCCGCAGTTTCTGACTACATGCTATTTGCTAAGTTGAATTTGGCATAAACTTTCTTTCTATCCAGTTTTTTATACTTTTGAATAATTCTGTCATAGGTACCATTGCATTTTGCGCATCTGAGCTTTAAGATGTTATTTGCATTGCTTATGTACCACCATGCTCCAGAACGTTTTAATCGAACATGAGCAATGAATTTATTTGCACTTTCAATGGCACCGCTGCCAATGTGGTAACCACCCCTCTTTGCGGCTCCATAGTCCACCTTTTCTCTGTGATTTGATAGATACCGAACCACATCTTTTATCTTCTTTTTGGCTTCAGGCGACGTAGGCTTCATCCTATTTATACCACGGATTACGCCAGTTACCTGATTATGAAATAGGCGGACGAAGGTGGCTTCTACCCACTCTTGTGCCTTCCTCGTCCCTTTACAATATTGTGCATCGGCCAATTCATGGATGTATTCGGAGCAATGATAGAAATCCAATATCTCTTTTATGCCAGGAAATATTTCGCGAATCCGATTCCATATCCAGGAAGCTCCGTCACCTATAGCGCAAAGCCTGACCTTATCTTCGGGAATCAAACCCGCATTTTTTATGGTCAATAAGGCTTCACCAAGCTCCTTATCATTCTGAACTTGATGCCAACTGATAAAATGAATGATGTTATCTGTATCAATGAGATATGTTCGAAAACCTTTGACTTCCTTCCATTCCCCTTTTCCACGTTTGCCTTTCCATGAAGACGGTTCCGGTCTCGTTGGGGCATGAGCGCCATCTATTGCTATCATCATTATAGGACGACGAAATTTGCCATCTGAAAGTTCATTTACTTTTTGCTCAATTTCATCTTTGGTGGGACAAATATCCAGTATATCGAAATGGCTGGCAATTTTGTTGGTTGTTTCAAACATATGATCAGAGCTTAACGTGTCACCCGTGCATCTCTTGAACGCCTCAGCGGAAGTCTTGAATGGCAATTCAGTTGCTAACCACGCTTCAACATCTTGAATATCATACTGTTTTGAAGAAGGAGCTAATCCTAAAGCCTCATCTAATGGATAAAAGCCCTCGTGACAATGTTTGCAATAAAAATAGGGACGACATAAGTCCAAACATCCTCCAAAAGACTCAATTGTGCGTTTAACTTTTTTATTCCACGCCTTTAACCTTTTGCCGCATATTGGACAGTCACAATACTCCTGATTTAATAACTCGCTGTAATTCTTCTTGATTAAACCCAGAACCAATTGTCCCAAGATATCAGATTTACTTTGGAATATTGCACCTGTAATATCGTCTATCTTTACCATATCGGTCTGTTGAATTATTTGGTCTATCTTATTGTTTAGGGATTCAAACACCTCATCGCGCCAGGCATTATCCGAATTCTTTATGGGAAAGAGTTGAACTGCTTGAGCTGGCATAGTATACTCCTTTCAATAATGTATCATTTCCCATAATTAATTATAATAGTTGGACATTTTTGTCTACAATTTTTATCTCCTGTCTTATCTGTAGGTTATAGAGATTTAAGAAGTACGATACCCTGAGCGCTTTCTATCTCGGTCAGAAACTGCGGATGCTCCCACTTCAGGTTTAAGGCGCGGACGCGGCATCCAGTGTGCCCCGCAGATGACGACTACCCCGGCTGGCTATTTCTAATGCAACACTACGGGCTCGGAACTCGACTCTTGGATTGGAGCGAATCGCCGCTGGTCGCTGCCTTTTTTGCGGTATGCCTTGGCCCCAGTGACAGCGAGGCCGAGATAATCGCGCTTTCGCCTGACGCTCTAAACGAGGTTGGGGTCGGCGCACGCGTAATTGCAAATCCAAAGACCGATGATTGGGGGTTGTTTCGATCCGCCTTCATCCGGGTCGAGCCAGCACAAGTCGCGAATGTGGCCGTCGCTTGCGATCATTTTGATGCTCGAATGGTTGCACAGCAATCAGTCTTCACAATTCATGGTTCTGATTCTCCGCTCGATCAAGACGATAAACGGGAGACATTCCAACGATCATTCGTAATTCCGGGCGAGTACAGGTAGATATTGGCGGCGGAAATAATGATGCTCGGTTTATCGGAGTCATCACTATTTCCCGATTTGGAGCATCTCAGTCGAGATATCAATCTGTTCTTTGGTCATCGCTCATGGCACGACGGCTATAGGGATAGGGACACCCATCGCTGAGCGCCCCTCCCACACCACCAGACTTACGGATCACGTATCCGGCGATTCGGCTGGTCAAAACAGACACAAATGAACATAATGAACATCTGGTCTGCCTGGCCTTGGGGAACGCAACGCTACCAGCATTTCAGCAACTGCTGCATAATACCAGTAAGAATACGCTCTTTGACAGCCATGACCATTTACCCAAACCATTCGGTTGGGGACCGTTCGGGCCTTCGCCGGGGTGAGTCCTCCACGCCTGACTCGATTTCTGTTCGTCACCCCGTGCTTTTGTGTTACTCCGCCTCAGCTGAGCCACTGCCTTCCGAGGCACCGTCACCGATACCCCGTTGTAATACCGCTACACCCTTCGCCTCCATCTGGCTGGGTCTAAGACTTGCCAAAGTCACCACTACGTGGTAACTTTGACTCACTTTTAAGAACATATGCTGTCAATGTAAGCGGAAATTGGCGTGTTACTTTCGAAATCATTGATGGAGATGTTATTGATGTTAATTATGAGGATTATCATTAAAAGGAGTTTATCATGAGAATGTACAATCCTCCTCCCCCTGGAGACATTATAAGGGAATTTTGCATTGAAGCTCTGGATCTATCGGTTACAGATGCAGCAAAATCTTTGGGGGTTACCAGAAAAACTTTTTCTTCATTATTGAACGGCCGATCAGGAATTAGCCCTGAAATGGCACTTAGGCTCTCGAAAGTATTTGGTCGCTCTCTGGAAGGCTGGCTAAGGTTACAGTTACAATATGATTTATGGAAAGTGCTGCAGAAAACTGACCTTAAGAGTCTCAAAAGAATTAAAGCTGCATGAACTTTGAATAAATTTGAGGACATAGGGATAGGGACACCCATCGCTGAGTGCCCCTCCCACACCACCGGACATACGGATTACGTATCCGGCGATTCGGCTGGTCAAAACGGACACAAATGAACATCTGGTCTGCCTGGCCTATAATGGATAGAGGACTTTATCCTGTGTTGCGGACTCGTCCCACCAGGCCCGCCTGTCTCGGTTTCTGTACGTCGCCCCGTGCGTTCGCAGTATCCTGCCTCGGCAGGACAGCTTCCTCTCCATATACCGTCACCGATATACAGTTGCCATACTGCTACATCCTTCGCCTCCATCTGGCTGGATCAGGGACTTGCAATATACCTTAATTGTAGTATATACTTACCCATAAGAATGCGTGCCCGGCACACAACCATCTAATTAACCAGACCGCAAAACTTGGCGGTTTTACGACGTTTATTGCTACGCTCCAAATCCAGCAGTGTCCGTGAGTATGTACCACGCACTTTGCGTCAGGTTATCAGGTCGGCATAAAAAACACCATCAGAATCGAGCTATGGAAGAAATAAGAATATGCGCCTTTTTTGACGTGCTTGGAACAAGAGAAATCATGATGGGGAGTGATTTGTTTATGCGTCACGCTTTGATTGACTTAATCAGAAAGATAGAAGAACGATCATCTTGTAGCTTAGTGGCGCTACGCATAATGCGTGGTCTCTTGGGATTGCCATGGCGGGACGAGTGATAAGGGAAAAAAATGAAAACAAAAATCATCACATCCCAAAAATGGCATTTAGAGGGGAAATGGAGAATTTGCCCACTTTTTATTGCTTGGCAAAATGAAGGTGTTTGCAAAAGCCTCTTTGATACTTTTTCTACTTCATCAAAACCCAATAATCCAACTATTCTTACTGTCAATGGACGAGATTCTTATGTTTCAGAAAATGAACGAAAAAAAATCATTATTTTCCTCAGTAAAGAAACAAAAAAAGATTTAAATTTTTTGCAAAAACATATCGATCTTTGCACAGAAGCTGTTCAAAATTTATTAGAGGTAGCATATAGAATACAAAAAACAAACATTACAAAAATTTCTCATAAAGAACTGGCAAAAGAATTTACGTCTTTCTCCAAAAACTTTATTGAATTAATGCCATTCTTAATGACGTTTGACTATTTAGGGGATGTTTTGGAAAC
>JAJSZW010000157.1 GCA_030262895.1 Deltaproteobacteria bacterium
TCGCATCTCAGATTCAGGCCGTCCTTGTCCGATCTCAAATCTATGCGTTTACTTGGGAAAGTTATTTCGTCCCAGTTTCTGAGATAATATTATTGACTGACAATTCAACTAACGAGAAACAGCGCCATCATTAGCTATCCAATCCCGCATTTTTCAGACGTCTTATAAGGCTTGGTTTTCGGCTGTGTTTTTCGTAAATATTTCTCAAATTTTCTTTAAATATCATCTCTTTATTAATCTTTTTGCTTAGATCGCTCAGATCAACAAGTAATTTAACCGCTTCATCATAATCGGGCTGCCGTTTTGTTTCAATGAGATCATCTACTTTTTCCCAGACCTTATCTTCACGTTTGGCAAGATCATTCAGGTATTTTTCACGGGCGATTGCCTCTTGCCGGTTCGTTATAGGCCTTCAGATAATTAATTTCACTGTGTTATCAGTCGTCGACGTATAACGAATACGCCTTTTTCCTTCTGGCCTTGTGAAATTAATTATCTGAAAGTCTATCGTTTGGCTTTATGCTTTTTAGGGCCAGGGTAACGTCAGACAGGTTGTTTTGCGTCATTGCATAGTCGACCGGGAAGGCATCCTTGGTGTGGACAGTGAGCGCCTCATGATAGGCTGCAATTGCCTTTTTAAGATTCTCCGCCCGGTCGCCTGTGGGAAGATCGCTGTAAGCAGTCCCGAGGTTGTTTTGCGTCATTGCATAGTCGACCGGGAAGGCATCCCTGGTGTAGACAGTGAGCGCCTCATGATAGGCTGCAATTGCCTTTTTAAGATTCTCCGCCCGGTCGCCTGTCGGAAGATCGCAGTATGCGTTCCCGAGGTTGTTTTGCGTCATTGCGTATTGGACCGGGAAGGCATCCCTGGTGTAGACAGTGAGCGCCTCATGATAGGCTGCAATTGCCTTTTTAAGATTCTCCGCCCGGTCGCCTGTCAGAAGATTGCAGTATGCGTTCCCGAGGTTGTTTTGCGTCATTGCGTATTGGACCGGGAAGGCATCCCTGGTGTAGACAGTGAGCGCCTCATGATAGGCTGCAATTGCCTTTTTAAGATTCTCCGCCCGGTCGCCTGTGGGAAGATTTCTGTATGCGATCCCGAGGTTGTTTTGGGCATTAGCGCATTGTTGGGGGTCCTCGCGCTGTTTCCAGTACTCGAGAATCTCTGCTCTCAACTGCAACTCTTTGGCAAATTGATCGTTTTCTTTGTAAAGGTCAGCGAGCGGGGTGATAATATTGTTGACCTTAAAGGATTCATCGTCGGGTGCGCTTCTTAATTGGTCATCATAAACGGAAATCAGGTCACGTAGATACTCTCTGTCTTTATCTCCCACAAACCTGGTCTTTTCCTCCATTCGCAAGGCCTGAGAGAATTCTCTGGGTGATAATGACTTAGTATGGAACCGGTACCTTTGAGGTATCCACGAGTAAAGTTCTTTGGCAAAAACAGGAAATGCTCTTGCGACGTCGGGATATGCTATGAACAAATAGCACTTCCCCTTTATATACAGGAACTCTCTTGTTTGGTTCAGAAGTTGGAAAAACTGTGCGATCTTTTTTGGAGTTGCTGTGGAAGGAACCAGATTTGTTAGAAACAGGACTGATGCATCCGGCACAGCGTCAATTTTATTTTGAATAAATGTAATAATCGTATCTTGCCTATCTTTTTCAGAAAAACTGATGATGGCGGTTTTTTTCCTTGCTCGCCCCATGGCTATCTTTATCTTGAGCATCAGGTCGTTCAACGTATCGATGCTATCGACTTCGACCAAAAAGAACCCCTGATCCTTATTTTTTAAGGCATTGATCAAAAGACCCAGTTCGATTGGATTCATGCGAGCTTACCCATATCTTTAAGAAGAGATCTGACCGCTGGATGAACGTCGAACCATTGTTCGCCGTTATATTCTACAACGGCAAGACACGAAAGTAAGAGAAGCATCATTTCATCCATTGGAAACTTTTTGACAGGGGATTTGGCGATTTTTACAAGTTTGTCGTAGAGCGCTTCTGTAGTGAATGCAGATTCTTTTTCATCCACCACAGTGATCATATCCAGATACTTCGCCTTTAAACGTTCAAGAGAATATTTAATGTGCGTGCTTTTGATTTTTGTCGAGCCACGGTAATCAGCGGAATTTGCGGCGACTTCAATCATTTCGAACAGGTCTCGCAACACACCGCCGCTGTTCACTATCAAGGCAGTAAGTATCTTCTCCTCAAAAAGGTCAGTATCCACCCTTTTATTGACAATGCGACGAATAGCGTCAATTCCTGAGGCATGTTCCTTTAAGCCTCCCTTTTCATTCACCTTTATCATTGGGAGGAATTGAATATGAAATCTTCCCATCATGTCTCTAAGGTTCGGTGTACTCAGAGAAAATATCGACACTGTATATATAATTTTCGTATTGATTTCTGCCAGTATGCCTGATCGTTTACCAAATATTTCTTGGATCCTGAAGGGCTCAACTTTATCAAGATCTTCAATAATCATAAGAAGACGTTTCCCTTTATCCATGAGAGCCTTTTCGATTTCATTGATAAGAATATTGCAGTTTGTTTTCAGCAGACTGATGCTCGGTTCGATCTTTTCACGGTACTCTTTTTTTTGCTCGGATCCTGCCTTTACTGAGGCCTTAAATTCAGCTATGATGCCGAGAACATGACCGAGCATTCCTCTTGACGCCTTCAGTCCCGCTTCAACTTCGGCATGATATCCTGTCCGTTCGGACCGGATTTTGGTGACTTCTGTCAGCCAATTAGTTATCATCTCAAGATATTTATGATCTTCGGAGATGAGGTTGGCTCTTTCGGCTTTATCCGCCAGTTTTTCCATCATCACCATTACAAGGTCTATGTAGCTTACGTCTCCTATATCGAGTTCATCAGAAACCGAAAATGAGACTATAAAAAACTTATCTGCAATATCTTTGCTTAAGCGATTGAGTTCTGTGGACTTGCCAGATCCGCGGTGCCCGGCAAAGAGAATTTTTACATTCGGTTTTTCGAGCGAGGATTTTAGTTCAACCATTCTGGATAAGTGCTGATCGCGCTCGTTATCTACGTTTACATAATAGATTTCAAGTTCATCTATATCAAGAGGCCTCGGTTGAAATGCATTGGGGATATCTTTCAGAGTTTCGGCTTTTTTGAACATGTTATGCCTTTCGTTCACAGTTGTTTTATGGACACCTTTATTACAAAATTCTTGAGTTATTAAAAAACATTAACTAAAAACAAACTTACTGTCAATGTTTAGAATTCAGGGGAGAGGGAAACGTCAAAGTTAGTGATAAATTGCTAATATTTAGAGGAGGCCAAATGAAATCCAAGACTATTGGTTACAGGCTTATGGAAGCCATGACAAAGGATCAGATTGCCCATATGTTGGATGCTATATTTGACTTGTGGGGCAGCCGGAAAATAGACGATCTTTTGCACAAACTGAATAAAGACGTTGCTGCAACGCTCTCTCGATTAGTTTTCTCTCAGACTTCTTCACCTGAGAGAATTACCTCTGATGAAAAATATAGAGAAGAATGGGAGCAACTTTGGGGTGAGTGGGAGGAACTTATCTATGAGGTCGGCGACGAGGGGGGGAGATATGCAGAGCAGGAACATCACTGGGAAGCGCCATACTTTGACGGGTACTCGTTAGCTGTAGATCTGGACAAAGTTGCGGAAAAGATGCTCCCCATTATGGACAAAATATACAAACTGGGAATTGAAGACAATAATCTGTTTGAGGAAGAACTTTCAACTATTGATTACCATATAAAGGAATATCCCGAGTGGATGGGTGCAGAGGATGAAGGATGTTATCTTAACCGTGCTGTAACGCAATGTGTACTCAAGTGGGAATGGCTCGCTTCAAAATCTGCCGCGCCGTTCGTTGAAAGGATGATTGAAATAGAAAAAGGACTGAACCTTATTGAGCTCGATAGAGATACTTTTACTCATTTTTTTGACTCGTTGTCCGAATACGATAAGAAACAAGTCTATGAACATATTACCTCTAACCGCACAAATTCGATATGGGAAGAAAGACTCAACTCGTCAAATTCTCGATGGCATCAGATATTTCACAGCTTTTCCGAAATCTTTAATCCCGACACGTATCTTGATACTTGCCGGGCAATGCTCCATGAAAACTGGCATTACGGTTTACCACTCATCGATGATCTATTGAAAAAGAATAATCATTCTGAAGCGGAAAAAGTCTATGAGCAAACCATTGTCAGCTATGCTGGACAAATATCGCGTAAAGACTGGAAACCTGAAGCATGTCTTTTGATCTCTTTGTTGATGTATGGCTATCGTTCTGCTGATGATACAGTTATCAAGCTTTTGCAAGATTGGATTCAGGTTGCCGCTAAATTAAATATGGCAAGTAAAGCTGATTCCTTAAAGTTACAGCTTGTTACATATCAAAACCCATACAATTGGGATGCAGTTACAAAGGTATTCCGGGAGATTAACCATCATCTTTTCTCAAGTACGGCAGCAAAACTTATCAGCCAGTGGCAGCAATTTATTTTGACCATCGATTTAGGGAATAGTTTTAGGAACGACAAAGAGTCGGATGACTGCTGGATTAGATGGTTGATGGAGACTGGTTTGGATGAGGGAAAGAATGAAAAATGGTTTGCCAAGAAAATAAAAACCTGGCTGGAGTCTTTCTGTCGTAATCATACAATTCAATTCCGGAAGCAACAAAAATACATCTCCCTCCTGACCCGAGATATATGCGATATATATGGACTTAAAAAGCGCCACCATAACTTGTACAAAATTGTGTCAATGGGTACAAGCGGATATAAAGGGTCTGTTGTGAGCTGGCAGGCATGGCTTAAAAAAATGCACGCTGACCAATTTATACCGCTTATTATAGAATGCTGGAAGCAGAATGTGGTGAAATTATTGCCGGACCCATCCCATGCTCATAAGTCGGTTTATGAAGAGCATGCTCTGTGGCTTGCAGTTGTAAAAGAACAAAATCCATCAGCTTATCAAAAGGTTATTGATAAATGGAAGATAGATCACAAGAGAAGAAAAAATCTTTGGAAAGCAATTAGAGACTTGAATTTGGCTGTTTAGCAAATAAGCTGGTAAGAATAGTGTGATCCACAGAATCAACAAAAGGGAAGAAACGTATCCTAATATGATTTGGATACACCGATTGAGCATTACAAATGCTGAGTATTGTCAGACCAAGCAGGGAGGTTTGGATTTGGAAGAAATGTCATCTTTAAATCACTTTCCCGGAAGATGCCGGGAGTGTGCAAAATCATCCAGGTCGATGATTCATGGCAAGTGTGGTTTCTGCCAGGACTTAGAATTTCAAGAAAATCTACTCTGTCATCTAAACAGGTGCATACAAAATCCAGCGGTTTTTGAGTGTTATGCTTTCCAGCCGGCACTCAAATTGGTCGGATCGTCTGATCAAGAGATTCCGTCTTTGCCCAATGGTGTTATCAAAGACAGCTCTCCACAAAATGGTCTTCAGGAGTTGCTTGATTCCGATAAAATTAAATATCAGCGAGCTTTGGCCCTGCAAAGATTGGACCGTGATCCGGATAGTGTATTTATCGAACTCAAATACCATTTTGCATGGAATGTGATCTACAGAAAGCCGGTTTTTGCTCATCCTGCAAATATCTTTGATTTCGTTAGTGACACTTTTTCGAAATGTAGTGAGATTGTCGGTGGTTTTGTTGATCTGCTCTGGCTGGCTCCAGACCACCTGCATTTATATGTGGAATCAGATGGAAGTAACTCGGTGGAGACGATCGCCCAGGAAATGAAGCGGGTGTCGGCAGCAGTTATTCTTGCGGAGTTCGGCGACTTGAAGGCGAGTTTAGATGCACAAAAGGAGCTGTGGGACAAAGCTTACTTTGTAGAAACTATAGGCTAAATCCAGACCTCCATATCCTTAAAGTAATCGCAGCTACCTCAAGATATTCGGCGGCCCAACAAACTACTGTTTACTGACCACTGTTAGCGGCTTTCATAAATTTTTTTAACTGATTTTCAAAATATAAACGTTCCTTTTTAGCTATTCTAAGCGCATATGATTCAGTTGAGACAGCTTCTTCCAACTGTCCATTTATATAATAGCATTCCGCAAGAGTGTCCAGTATGTGTGGAGATTCTTCAAGATCCGCAGCCTTTAATGCAAGATTCAAAGCGCGTTCAGGGTTCCGCAGGTTTTTATCATCACATGTTGCATAAAGCCATGCAAGATTGTTTAAAACATGCGGGTTGTCTGGTTTAAGATCTATTGATTTTTCATATGCTCTGATCGTTTCAGTATAATCATTGATATTATAATAAAGGTCTCCCAGATTGCTATAAAGGAGTGGGTTGTCTGGTGTCTTGTTAATTTCTCTTAGCAGTATCTTTTCGATGAAATGTTTGCTTAACTTTTTTCCGGTTTCACCATAATTTAAATTATATCCAATGCCTCCTATTATGACTATTGCTGCAAGATATGCGGCAATGCTTTTTTTTATTTTTCGGTCCTGTTTGGTTATATAGGTTTTGTCTTCTTCACACAAATTGAGATATTCAATTCGTTCTTTAATGCTGAAATGATGCCAGTTCGGTTTGTCCGGCGGCTGTCCGGTCGTTGCTGCTATCTTTTTGAATGTAGATATCAGCGGTGTTGCGCTGGGGAAGAGAGCATATACATATGTGTCTGCCTGACGTTCAAAGTTTCGCATGAAATATCCGAAGATATACCGGAAGTAGATAAAAAATATAATGATTATAATCAGGCTGAAAACGGCTGAGATTATTGTATCGTAGTTAATACCTGCACTGCTTATTAATCTGTACACCGGATCAGCATAGATAATGAAATATATAAGAAGATCAAATATAGTATATGAAAGGAAAATATAGCCAATAAAAAATACCAGATAAAAGTGCAGATGTTTTCTTTTGATATGTCCTATTTCATGCGCAATTACAGCGTCCATTTCTTCTGGTTCAAGGTGGCGAACCAGCGCTTCTGTAATAAGAATATATCGGAATTTTTTAATCAGGCCCATGATGCCTGCTGTAATCATTCTACCGCCGAATATGGGCCAGTAAAGAATGTTGGAGTATTCTAATCCAGCCCTTCTGCAAAGTTTTTCGATTCTGCTTCTCACATAACCGGATTCAAGTGGTTTGCACCTCCAGAACTTCTGAATCATTGCAGGGCCGATTATTACAACTGTGGAGAGGAAGACAAGAAAATAGATTACCTGTCCTTCCGGAGTGGAAAGAAAACGTTTCGGCAGTTCAAATGGAAGTGCATTTATAATGTCGGCAATTCCTGACAGCAGAAACCATGGAAAAAGAACAGGAATAGAAAATGAAATATTAGACAAAACATAAGAACGCCTTGACAGGTCGGTTATGTAAAGCCTTTTATATGGCCCGTAGGCACAAGCCCAGATAATAGCGAGATAAAACACAAAAAGACCGATAAAAACCAATGCCTGTAAAGTGGGAATAACGGTAAATAAAGGTATGTTTTCAAAAAAAGAAGTAAGGTTCAGTCCAT
>JAJSZW010000158.1 GCA_030262895.1 Deltaproteobacteria bacterium
ATGTTTGGTTGCGCTTCAAGTGACCGAGTTATTCCTGAACCTAAACCACTGTATATCATTATTTTACTGCAATAACTAACCAGCAAGTTGTTACGAGCAACAGCATTTCCTAACTTAATATTTTCAACAGTCAAATTATTTGGCAATTTACCCGGGCTGATTATTTCAATCCGATTGTCAAAAACTAACAAACGTATCGGCGAATTTCTAAGATAGTCCCTGTGAACCAAAGCGTTTTGAAGTAATTCTTCAATTGCAACCTGGTCAATTTCTAAGATTCCTGGTGAGTTAACATTCTGATTTTGTTGAGTATGTTTTAAATTGTTCTTAAAAAACCGTACTCCGGCATCAAACATTTCAGGTATAGTTCCTTGTATGTTAAGACTTTCCCGATAATCCTTACCGCCAATACTATTTCCAAAGAATGAGACTGCTTAAATTAAAAAAACCGGTTTATACTGTTGGGGATTATTCCCAAAAAAAAGAAGTCCGCCAAGTGTTAGTTTGCCATTTTTTAACACGCCTAAATTTATTAACAACCGCTCATCAATATTGCTGATATTCTTTTTTTGAGCAGTTAGATAATTTTTAATTTTATCTAAATCAATATCTTTAATTGATGTATTTTCAACTATCATTTCATCTGCATATAAATTACCAGAGCTTTGATAAAACCGTAATATTTCATCTTTATCAGAAACTATCCGCTTAGTGGTTCCTTGTCTGATGTAAATAGCACCTTTGGTATTATATGGTTTGTTGTTACCTTTTGGAATTGTAACTATTAATAGAAGTTTATTGTATCCTATTCAAAAAACGTGGAACAGCTCTGATTTGAAAGCGATTTACTGACAATAAATACTGACTATTATATTCCGATTCGCAACAAAGCGTGACGATACATTCATATCTATGCAATAATATATTGTCTGCTGGTACATTTCAAGAATATACTGGAAATTTGAAGGAATTGAAAAAAACTCCCCTATTCAATCTGTGGCAAGAAATTTTGAATAATCAGATCCGCAAGAGAGGGTATACTGAATTTTTTGGAGATGCGATCGTATATGTACCTGTAGGCGTTGATGCCAAGCTTCTTTGCTGTTTGAGTAACTGTCAAGAATGCATCTTTGGCATCTGTGCCTTCTTTCGATTTTGTTTGCAAGCTGACGTCTTGCCTGCGTTTTTCCACCCTTGCACCCAACTCTGATTCGTTGTTGTGCAACGGCAATTCAGGATGTTTCAGAACCAGAAGAAGCGCTTCCTTTTTGCACCCGGTTTTTTCTATCCGGTCATCTAAAGAATCATAACCTGTTTTCTTAGAAAAAATGCGGTCAAATTCAGCAGATAAGAGTTCTGCTTTTTCAGGCATTGGATTCTCTTTGTATTTCAGGAGTTCTCCATAGTAGTTCCAGAAACAGGTCTTGAAATTATCGAGTATTTCAACATTCAAAGGGACAATTGGGCTCAGGCGATTATAATGTCTTCCCTCATGAATCCAACACAAGGCCTGTTCCAGGGTAAGTTTTTTAAATTGGGGAGCGTCATCGCTTAAAAGGATGTTGATAATTGGAACCTCTGTTTGCCGTTGATAGGCGGCTATAGAAGCGGCTTCCATAATTCTGGTTTTGGTATTCTTTCCCTTTTTCTTATCAGTAAAGAGTTTACTCAGCAGTTCTTGCATTTCCGCCTCTGACATTTCCCTGTCATCGGTCAATTCCATAATCTGGCTGATGATCTTCTTGGAGACGTTGAAATCTGAAAGTAAACCCAATGCCTTTGAGTCGAATAGATATGTCCTCTCTTTGCCGCAAAGCAATATGTCAAGGATGTTCAAACGGGTTTTGTGGGGGACAGTAAAAAAGGCTGTATAGCAAGGGTTGCAAAAAATCTGTGAATATTCATTTTTGCCGTTGACCCTTACCGTGGTATCGTCAATTTGATGGTACGGGGTAGACTCCAGAGCAGCGCGGAAAATATTCTCTTTCTCCTTGTTAAACCCGGTCTCGTCATTTGTAAGGATTCGCGAAATGGTTGATTGTGAAATGAAAATTCTACAATTTTCAAGGAACTCCAGAATTTTTGGCTCGGACATGTTCCCAACGTGTTTAAGTGTGCATACCAGCGCTCTTATGCCTGGACCAAATTCTCCTTTAACTCCAATCGGCACTTTCCCGAGGTAAGTTTTATTCTCCGCCGGAGAGTAAAACTTTTCCTTTTTGTATTCAACATTGTCTTTGGTAATCAGAATTTCCTGAACAACGATACTCTCATATCCTATGAATTTTGCATCGTTTGGCAATTCTGACTGATCGACTTTACAGATCTCGGTTCGGTCTATTTTGATCTTGTGCTTCTTGGCCTTTGATTTCTTTCCCTTGTTTTTCTTCCTTTTCTTTCTCTCTTTCTCTGAAGATACGTCTTTGTTCTTATTTGTATTGCCCCGAATCTTAGGCTTACCCTCTTCTCCTTTTAGCAAGTTGTTTTCATCTCGCAGCCTTTGGTTCTCTGCCTTTAACTTCTCGTTCTCCTCGTTCAAACGCTCGACAAGCTCCAGGAGAATAAGCATAGCCCCTCCTGTGACGTTTTCATTATCAACACCGTCAAAACGGATGTCTATATCGTCAAGTATTCTTTTAATCTCTGAAGGGTTCACATCTTCATAATAATCTCATTTTTCATTTTGTCTACCCCCAGCAGCACTTTTTTTGAAATTTTCTTTGATTTTCATGCACTATTTTGGTCAGATACCACGAAATTTGAATAGGATACCTTGTAACTTCTTCTGAATCATCTTTTTGCATAAATTCAATAAATGGTTTCAGCCTGCCCCGTTTTTTTGGGGTTATCACGGAAAAAATATAATCTTTGTGTAACCAGTTCCACTTTTTCACATATGACAGATAACCTTTGTAGCTGCTCCATTCATAATCCGGCATATCTTTAACCATACCTGCTCTTACCGGGTTCTTATGTATATATCTCACCAGTTGCAGAAGATGGCTGTCATTACAAACAAGAATCGACTTGTACCTTCCCCTGAAAAGCTGACCATCAAATCCATGTCTCCTGTTATATCTCTGGGTGTACACGCTGTTCAAATGCCTCATGCATCTTGAAATATTTGCATCAGGAGTTTGCAGCAGGATATGATAATGATTTGTCATTAAACAGTATGCTGCTACATTTACATTCCACATTCCAGATATTTCAATCAGCAGATCAATAAACTTTAAATAATCATGTTTATCTGAAAAAATGGATTCGGACCGTCTCCCACGGTTCATTACATGATACCATGCTCCGGGATATTCTATTCTAAGTGGACGTGACATGCTGTAACATATAACATTTTATCTTTCATGGGTCAATAGTAGACTTGACCCCATTTTTTCAGACCCCATTTTTTCATACTCAAACTTTCCATTTGTTTTTTCGTGATACGTCTTGCGATTTTAATAAGTCGAACAAGTTTCTTTTTCATCATATTTATCTTAAAAACATCCCACTTCATGTCGCCTGGGATCCGTTTCCATAACTTATAAAGCTGATCACTATGGGAGGAAATAGAACTATCCGCTTTTTTATTTTGTTTAGGTTTTGGAGGTTTTGGGAGACCAGGAATTTTCCGCACAATTTTAAGCAGAACATGTAAAAATAGTGGCTCCATATTGAGCATTTCATGGAAATTCCTGGAAAGCAATTCAAGGCGGAGCAATTCATCATCTATTTCTTCAAGTATGCTCTGCGAACCGGCGTTTGCTGTAAGAAAAGAAGAAAGAATTTGTTGAAACATGTCTTTGCGGACACCACTTTCAGCATTTTCTCGCTGACTCATTAACTCGGTGTAAAGCTGAGCCCGCGTGGATAGAGTCTGCTGGTTGTTCATGACGTAAGAACCAATGGTGCCAATAATTGCAACCACGACGGCAGTTGCAATTCCTCCAGCAGAGCGAAGCTTATACCAGATGTCTGCAGACTTGTTGGCGTCACCAAATTCTTGTGATCCATCATCAAACTTGTCTTTGCTTGCCATATGCAGCTTCCCCCTCATGTCTTGTAGAGCTGAATCAGAATGTAATCTTGAGGCCTTAAATTAATTCCTGCGCTAAACCTCGGGTGTAATTGCACATTTGGATGAAATCTGTCATAGGTTTTTGGAAAGAAGCCTAAATTTATTATGTTTTGTTTAAATTTTCATCTCCCAATTTTCATCCATTTATTTGCCACATTTTCTGGAAGGGGATTTCTTTCCGATTGATTTAAATATCAGTAAGTTATCTATTTTGCTATGGGGGTTTTCACCCAAATGTGCAATTATACCCCTTGATCTGCCATATTTAGGTTACTAGATCGATCAGCGCTGGAATCTTTTTCGCGATTTCAATGCCGACTTCGCCCAGTGCTACGATATTAGCCTTCAATTCTGCCTGGCTGATATTGTCCGCAGATGCTTCTTTGACCACAGATATCAACTGGGCATAGATTTCCCGATCAGTGGTATCAGGGGTGATCCGGTCAATTTCTTCTTTCGATAATCCCATCAGTGCATTCAGTTCATCCTTATACTGACCCTGGAATGCCTCTCGGTTTCTTTTGGCTCTTTCCTTTAGTTTTTTCCTGTATTCTTCAGCTCCCATGACAAATCCTCCTGTTTTGTAAATTACCCAAAGGTTATGAATTGTCTGTTTCTGAGGTAAACAACTCATGGAATTTTGTTTTCCACTCTTTTATCTTTTTTCCAGTCTCATCCAATTTTGCGTCTATTTCTTTTCCTTCATCTGTAAATTCAGACACCTTTTTTGACATATCGGCAAGGGATTCACCGATGTCCTTGCGCAAACCCTCTACACCGAACTCATTGAGAAGTTCCTCTTGGACATCATGTACCTTTACTATGGAGGCGAGATGGCCGGTAACAATGGAGTTGGCATAGCGAATTTGATTATAAGAACGGTCAATAGCTGACAACAAAGCCTTTTCCTGCTTAAGAACTGGCGATAATGTTTCCTGTCTGAATGATTCTATATCGTCTCTTACTTCCTCGAGAAAGATGCCCATGAACTCAAGCGCCTCCAACTGGGCTTTATGGTTTTCCGGATTGTTGACTGCAAAGTTGAGTTTAGCAAACAGGGAATCTTCTTTGCCGGTTTTGAAATCATCGTAATCAACCTTTAACTGCTTTTTTACCTGGTAAGGCGCATACACAGTATCAACGAATTTATTTACATCATTTTTCATTCGCTCAAAGAGGATAATTGCCAGTTCTTTATGGGATTGATAGACTTGGGCCACATCTTTACCAACGGTTGTGGACAATTCAACTGCTTCTTTCGGAACTTGGGCGCATCCATCGAAAGACACTAATCCTGATACCACCAGGATCGTAATGAAAACCTTTTTCAGCTTGATATTATTTTTAACCATTCCGCCTCCTTTCAAGAAAACAAGTTATTATCTTCAGAGCTCACTACATGAAGCCTATATTTCTCAAAATAAATATGCACGGTTGAGTTGTTTTGAGCAAGATTTTAAATCATAAAGCTATATATAGTTATTCTCAATACAACTAACACTACATGTTGATGTTTGTTTTTAAAAGTTTATGACACACGCGTAAAGAATGCACACAAAATTTTGAGAAAAAATACATAATAATTTTAAGTAGTTATAACTCATGTAGTGAGCTCTGGTCTTAATGTTTTTCCAGCAATTCCCGCTGTAAAACGACTTAACATATTCAAATCATTACAAATTCCCAAAAAGAGTTTACGACGAAAACTATAACCACTTGATATTACAATAAAAAATCCACTTACGAAAAACGAACAATATCAATATGTTAGAATTTGTTTCGTGAACTTATTTAGACAAAATATAGTAATTTCAAAAGGTTAAGCTGTTTTGCAGCGGGAATTGCTGATGTTTTTCAAAGAGTATAGAATCACTATAGTAATTCGTCTTATCGATATATGATATGCCAAACTTGGCCGGGAACCTAATGTCACTTGGCTCTGGCCATCGGCAATTCTTGTAATCTTATTTTTACCACAAAAAACGTGTTTATATGCCCGATTTCACTCCTGCTGTGAAAACTATTTAAATTTAGGCTTCTTTCCAAAAACCTATGACAGATTTCATCCAAATGTGCAATTACACCTAATGTCCTGACGGAGGGAATCGTATTCATTGTTTTCAGATTCTACCATTACAAAAGAGTGCTCGACATCTCTGTTGATGAAAAACTCGCCTGCCCGTGCCAAAAGGCACCCAACGTCCTCCGGTCGTCATGGTGTAAAGCGAGGGTGCCAATGTCTTTGGGACATATGCAGGGCATAGATCTCCTCATGGCAAAGCACCTGTATGGCAGCGGCCTGCGGTTAATGGAATGTGTATGTTTGCGCATCCGCGACCTTGATTTTGAATATAAGCTAATTTACGTTCGAGCCGCCAAGGGTGATAAGTACCTCTTCCCGGAATCCCTTCATCCCATCATGAAAAGTCAGGTTAAAGCGGTTGAAAAACTTCACCAAAAAAACTTGGCACATGGATATGGTGAAGTTTATCTCCCGGGTGCCATTGTCCGCAAATACCCCAATGCTGCTAAATCTTTCGGCTGGCAATATGTATTCCTCTCAAAAATACGCAGCACAGACCCCCGCTCAGGCAAAACCCGACGCCATCATGTGCTTGAATCAGGAGCAAGGTCTGCACGTTTTGAGGGGTTTCTCCATTGGCCGCTCCTTGCTGGAGGTTAAAAGATGAATGGACTTATGACTCTTTTATCAAGAGAATGCTACCCAATTCAATGGGGTGAATACTGTATTTTGGAGGAAGAAAGTATGTAGTTACAAGGCGGCAAAACTGCTCTATGGCAAGTAGGTTTATGAAGGTACAGAGACCAGGGACATAGCGCCTATTCGATAACGTATCCACACTACGTAGTGGACTATTGGGAGTTCGTAAAAAGGAAAAGGGGTCAAGTCTGCCTTTGACCCTTATTAATACTGTCTTGTATTTTCCCTCTCTGTCTTTTAATTTTTCTGTCATATTTTTTAAGCATCGAAACTCTTCGCAATATGCTGCTTACAGTGCTGTATGCTTTGATATTAAACAGCTCACCTATGTTGTTAAGGTTTTCGCCCCGTATTTGACGTAATAGATAAACTGCAATATTACGCGGTTCATTTAAAATACCACGTCTTGTTATCAGCAATTCATTAAACGATACACCATAATGTTTACACACTGATGAAATTATTATATCAGATGTTGGAGCCAGACGTTTTGATTCAGGAACCTCACAGCTTTTTTTCTTAAAATAATATCTTTCTTTTATTCCTGTTATGAAACTTTCCGGACCAAAAAATGATGGGAGTTTCTTTAAAGAAAACAGCCTTGTAACTTCTTCTGAATCATCTTTTTGCATAAATTCAATAAACGGTTTCAGCCTGCCCCGTTTTTTTGGGGTTATCATGGAAAAAATATAATCTTTATGTAACCAATTCCACTTTTTCGCATATGAAAGATAACCT
>JAJSZW010000159.1 GCA_030262895.1 Deltaproteobacteria bacterium
AACGATCAATAAAATTATCTCTGTCTTTATTGTCTCTGAATATTTTGTGACGCTCAATTCCCCGGATGATGATGTGATGTAAAACACCGGGTGCGTCCAGGCGGGCTAATCTAGGCATGCAAGTTTACTGTCAAGAATATAATTTAATGTCAAGTTATTTATTTATGGACGTCCCCAATTCCAATTAACACCCCGTCATTACCTTGTTCGGCAATTTACTTTATGCGACGTCTCGCATCGGTCTAACTTGTGGGAAAGGAAGGGGGCGTTTCTCGGAATCAAAATGATGAATAACATCCTCTATCACTTCACATAAGTCCCTATATACCTGTTGTGGATCATTACCGTGAATCCCTGTTATAAGATCAGGGCACTTGCCTATGTAGACCTGGTCTTCTTCACTCCACTCCACCCATTTGTGGTATTTGTCACTCATCTTCATTTTTTTACCTCTTCAATTGCTTGGAAGATACAAGGGGTCAAGGCTACGCTTGACCCTTGAATATTGCCGAGCCATCTTCGCCCAATGGCATCTTAGGAACGGGGACGAAACAACTTACCCAAGTAGGCGCATAGATTGGGGTCAAATTTGTTCGATCTCAAATCACAAAAGTTGATGGAATAGCAGGCTATTTTGATATTTTTGTGATTTGAGATCGGACAAAGGTGGCCTGAAGCTGTGATGCATAGTTGGGTAAGTTGTTTCGTCCCCATTCCTTAATTATCCACCCTCTTTACATCATGTACAAGCTTTACCTTTTTAATAGCTGATACTACTCTATCCAAATGTTCCACATCTTCAACAGCCAGGGTAAAAAAACTATCAACAATTTTGTTTTCTCTTATTTCTGTTGTCGCATTAACTATATTTGCTCCGCTTTTGCTGATATTGGCTGCAATGTCAGCTAACAAGCCAACCCTGTCAGAGGAACTAACGCAAATTTTTACCGGATATGTCTCTGTAACATCCTTGTTCCATTCTATATCGATCTGCCTTTCAGGGTTCATTTTCAAAGCATTTATACAATTTGTCCGGTGGACAGTAACTCCATGCCCTATTGTTATATAGCCCGTGATAGCATCCCCCGGAACAGGTCGGCAACACTTGCCAAACCTTATAAGTATATCATCCACACCCTTTACAATTACACCTGCCCTGGGTTTCTTCTTTCGCACACGGCCGATTATCTTGTTAAAAATAGATTCATGATCTTCTTCTGTTTCGGGTTTGGGTACAATTTTCCGTATAATCTGCAGGGGTGTGATTTTACCGTAGCCCACGCTTGTGATCAAATCATCTGTCGTCTTAAAACCAAAATGCTCAACGACTCTGTCCATATCTTCTGATTTTAATAGTTCATGAAAGTTAAGACGATACTTGCGAAAGGCTTTTTCGCACATCTCACGGCCAAGAGTAATGCTGCGATCTTTTTCCTGAGTTTTTATCCATTGCCTTATCCTGGAGCGAGCCTTGACGGTTTTAACAAAATTCAACCAGTCCTTGCTCGGATGATGATTTTTCGTTGTAATAATATCAACAATATTGCCTGTCTGCAACTCATGTTTGAGAGGAACTATACGACCGTTAACCTTGGCACCTGTGCACTGGCCGCCCACTTCCGTATGGATTTGATAAGCAAAATCTACAGGCGTGGCGCCTCTGGGTAGTGATTTTATCTCCCCCTGGGGTGTAAAAACATATATTTCATCAGGGAATAGATCAATGCGAACATTTTCAAGAAATTCATCCGGATTCCTGAAACTTGCCTGATTTTCAACAAGATTCTGAATCCATGCAAATTTTTTACTTATACTTTCATCAACATCTTTCCCTTCTTTATAGCTCCAGTGAGCAGCAATTCCGGATTTTGCGACTCTATCCATATCCCATGTTCTTATCTGGATTTCTATACGTTCCCCAAAAGGCCCTATAACAGTTGTGTGCAACGCCTGATACATATTTGGCTTGGGAGAAGCAATATAATCCTTAATCTTTTTGGGAACAGGCTTCCACAAGGAATGTATGAGACCCAGAGCCTTATAGCCGTCAGAAACTGTATCAAGGATTATCCTGAAAGCAATAATGTCATAAACCTCTTCAAATGGCAGATTTTGTTTGACCATTTTCTGGTATATACTGAAAATATTTTTATACCTGCCCAGAATCTTACACTTCAGATTATCTTCATCCATTTTTTTCTTGATAAGGTTTTTAACTTTTTCAATATATTTACTGCTCTCCTTCTTATCCTTGTTGATCAATTTTTCGATATTTGAATATTCTTCGGGATAAAGATGCTTGAATGAAATATCTTCCAGCTCATTTTTAATCCAGTAAATACCCAGGCGGGAAGCAAGTGGTGCGTAAATATCAAGGGTTTCCTGAGCAATCCGCTTCCTTTTGCTCTCCTTTTGAAATTGAAGTGTCCTCATGTTGTGGAGGCGGTCTGCCAGCTTGATTAATATTACCCGGATATCATCCGCCATAGCGAGAATCATCTTTCTGATACTCTCTGCCTGGCGTGCCTGTGAGCTGTCAAAGGAAAGAATGCTGATTTTGGTTACACCGGAGACTATATGAAGGATTCCCTGGCCGAAAATCTCTTTGATTTCTTCTTCTGTAGAGTGAGTATCCTCTATAACATCATGCAAAAGGCCGGCTGCTATGCTGACAGGATCCAACTTCATATCTGCAAGGATGCCGGCAACTTCAAGAGGATGAGACAAATAAGGTTCACCGGACAGCCGAACCTGACCGTCATGGACTCTCGCAGAGTAGATATAGGCTCGGTCAATTATATCTATATCTGCGTCAGGATTGTGTTCAGAGACTTTATCTATTATGTCGCTAATGCGAATCATTTTCAATACGCCTTGGCAAATACCACCCGATTTGTACTTGGTCGTCCACAGTATATACACTCCCTCTTCTCGTTTTCAATATCAAAGGGAATGCACCGTATTGTAACTCTAAGATCTTCTTTAATTCGGGATTCGCATTCATCAGATCCGCACCAGTGAGATAAAGCGAATCCACCGTGAATTTCAGGCTTCTCACGATTTTCAGGAGTAAAAAATTCTTTAAATCTGTCTGTTTCATCAATTTTTATGGTATGTTCTCTTTTAAACGAAACGGCTCGCTCAAATAGATTTTTTTGTATTTCATCCAGAATGGTTGTTATTTCGGCGACAAAGCGATTTCTTTCCAAAGAAGTTTTATTATTATGTTCCTGATCCCTCCTGCCGACAAACACAGAATTTTCAGCAATGTCTCTTGGACCGATTTCAACCCTGAGTGGTATGCCTTTCTTAATCCAGTCCCATCCTCTTGCTCCTCCTATATCCCGGTCATCAATTTCCACTTCAACTTTGCGGAGGCCATAAAACTTCTCTTTCAGCTCTTTGGCAAGGCTTTCGGTAAACTCCATCACCTTAGGCCTGTCCTTAAGCTTTCTTATAATAGGTAGTAAAACTACATGTGAAGATGCAATTTTAGGAGGAAGTATTATGCCGTCATCATCGCTATGGGTCATTATAAGTCCACCAATAAGGCGTGTGGAAACGCCCCATGAAGTCGTCCATGCATATTCTTCTTTTTCTTCAGCAGATTGAAATTTTATATCAGATGCCTTTGCGAAATTCTGACCTAAAAAATGTGATGTGCCTGACTGAAGAGCTTTTCGATCCTGCATCATAGCTTCTATACACATGGTATCAACCGCTCCGGGGAATCTTTCCGAAGGCGTTTTTCTTCCCTTTATCACAGGCATTGCCAGGTATTCTTCGGCAAGCTTTTCATAAACATCAAGCATCATTTTGGTGCGTACAATGGCTTCATCTTTAGTGGCATGTGCCGTATGTCCTTCCTGCCACAGGAATTCACTTGTTCTTAAAAACATGCGGGTCCGCATCTCCCATCTGACAACGTTTGCCCACTGGTTTATCAAAACAGGAAGGTCTCGATAACTGCCAACCCACCTGGAAAATGAATCTCCTATAATTGTTTCAGAAGTGGGCCTGACTATTAAAGGCTCATTGAGCCGGCCAGCCGGGATAAGGCCGCCGTCAGGACCTTTTTCAAGCCTGTGGTGTGTTACCACCGCACATTCCTTTGCAAAACCTTCAACATGTTCGGCCTCTTTTTCAAGAAAGCTCAACGGTATAAAAAGAGGAAAATATGCATTTTTAACCCCGGTTTCTTTGAACATATTATCCAGTACTTGCTTAATATTTTCCCAAATCGCATAACCCCAGGGTTTTATGGCCATACAGCCTCTTACTGGAGATCTTTCAGCCAAATCAGAATGTTTTATAACCTCTTGATACCATTCCGGATAATCTTCAGCTCTCGTTGGAGTAATTGCGGCTTTTGCCTGTTTTTTCATATCTATCCTTTCTGTATCTCTTCCAGCAGAACTTCAACAAGCTTCTCCTCTGGAATTTTTTTTACAACTCTTCCCTTCTTAAACAATATCCCTTTGCCATCACCCCCTGCAATTCCGATATCAGCCTCTTTTGCCTCTCCAGGCCCATTTACTATGCAACCCATAATTGCAATCTTGATATCCAGGGTGCTTGTTAAAAGTGCTTTGTCCACCCGTTCAACAATGTCAAAAAGAGGGATTTTACAACGTCCGCAGGTGGGACAGGAAATTATTTCAGGTCCGCGCCTCCGGATATTAAGGGCTTTCAGTATTTCAAAACCTGTACGCACCTCCTCTGCCGGATCTCTGCTCAAAGAGACACGAATAGTATCTCCAATACCTTCTGCGAGCAGCATGCCTATACCAAGAGAAGATTTTACGATTCCGGGAAAAAGCGTGCCGGCCTCTGTAACACCGACATGAAGAGGAAGGTTGGTTTTTGAAGAAAGAAGCCTGTAAGCTTCTACGGTGCGATGGACGTCAGACGCCTTTATTGAAACTTTTATTTGATGGAAATCCAATGATTTAAGCAATTCTATATGTCTGACAGCGCTTTCCACCATTGCCTCTGCGCTGGCGCCATTATATTTTTTTAATATGTCCTTTTCAAGTGAGCCTGAATTCACCCCTATTCGAATGGGAATATTAAGGTCCTTTGCACATTCAACAACAGCTTTTACTTTTTTTACACTGCCTATGTTCCCTGGATTTATCCTCAATCCGTCAGCACCGGCTTTTGCCGATGCTATAGCCAGCCGAAAGTCAAAGTGTATATCAGCTATAATTGGAATTGAAATTTTTTCTTTTATCGCTTTTATCGCTTTGGCTGCCTCCTCATCAGGCACAGCCACCCTTATAATTTCACATCCGGCTTCTTCCAGCCGTCTTATCTGGGAAACAGTTGACGCAATATCCTGAGTAAATGTGTTTGTCATTGACTGGACAGCAATAGGAGCCATACCCCCTATCTTTACTTCTCCGACCTTTATCTGACGCGTTTTTTTTCTATTTATAGTAAAAAGCATAATAAGTACTCAGGTTATTAGGTTCACGGTTACCTTTTTATAGGAAAAACAATTGCAAAACACAAGTGTCTATTTCACTTGAATAAAGAGAAATCGTCTGTTAGTTATTGCAACTTGATATTCAGTTAACCTTGCCACAATAATAAGGCAGTGAGTAAGATAAGAATGGTTCCCGAAGACAGTGATAAAAAATTGGCTGATAAACACAGGCCAGACGAAAAACCTGACAGCTTAATTAAATATGAGATTTTAAAACATTCATTAAACAGTGAACTCACGTGTGCATCTGCATTTTTGATAGCAAAGGAGCTCAATGTCTCTCCGGACAGGGTTGGAATGATCGCAGATTTAATTAATTGCAGGTTGGTAAAATGCCAGATGGGATTGTTTGGCTATAGACCTGATAAAAAAATTGTAACGCCAGTAAAGACTGCGAACCAAAATCTTAAAAAAACAATTACCGACAATCTTGTTGAAGGAAAGCTGGAGTGCAAAATTGCGTGGGATATCGCATCCCGATTTAAAGTAAATAAGATGACAGTCAGCGGTATATGTGAAGACATGAATATTAAAATTAATGAGTGCCAACTGGGAGCATTCTAATTGTATTGTTCTAAAGATAAAATAAATTTCTATGAAAAGTCAGCTTGCCTGATTTTGGCAATAGTGGCTGTATTATTTATTTTTTCAGTTTGTTATTCTGGATGTGACAAGGAATGGGGTTCTAATAATGTACTTAAAGGCATTCTTAAAGCCGGTGAAATTACTGTCTGTACCCGTAATAACGCCCACTGTTACTACCTGTACAGGGAACAGGCAATGGGTTTTGAGCATGACCTTACAAAGGCTTTCGCTGATTATCTGGGAGTTAATTTAAAGGTCAGAGTTGCTGAAAAATGGGAAGGTATGATTCCTGCCTTAACGGAGGGAACATGTTCATTTATTGCAGCCAGCTTTACAATTATGCCGCAAAGGAAAAAGTGGGTTTCCTTCTCAAATGGATATATGCCAATCCAACAATACGTAATCGTACATAGAAACAACAGATCAATCAGATGCCCGGAGGATCTCGCTGGGAAAACCGTCCATATTAGAAAAGGCACTTCCTACGAGGAAAGGCTCAAATCGCTGAAAAATAAAGGAATTGATCTTGAAATTAAGCTGCATGATGATTTGCCCACAGAAGAACTCATACGCCGGGTCGCTGAAGGAAAGATAGAAGTCACAATAGCTGACAGCAATATCGCCTTACTTAATCAGAGGTACTATCCAAAGGCTGTATTAGCATGTCCGATAAGTGAACAGGAGTTTCTTGGGTGGGCTGTAGGTCGAAATGCACAAAATCTTCTCTATCGAATAAATTGCTTTTTCAAAACCATAAAAGAAAATGGTAAATTTAATGAAATATACAACAAGTATTATGCAAATATTGATGATTTTGATTATGTTGACTTAAGAGCATATCACAGGAGGATTAAAAGCAGGCTTCCCAAATATAAAGAAATTATCATGCAAGCGGCAGATTACCATGGTTTCGACTGGAGATTAATTGCAGCGCAGATATACCAGGAATCGCATTTTAATCCAAATGCACAAAGTTATGCAGGAGCAAAAGGCCTTATGCAGCTTACCCATTCCACCGCCAGAAGCCTCGAGGTAACAAATATTTTAGATCCGGAACAAAATATTAATGCCGGGGTTCAGCATTTGAAGTATCTTTATAATCATTTTGAAAAAGCGGAAGGTTCAAACAGGTTATTTATAACATTAGCTGCTTACAATGTCGGCCAGGGACATATTTTTGATGCTCAGAATATTGCGCGTGAAATGAATCTTGACCCGTATAAATGGTCTTCACTATCAACAACACTGCCGCTTTTAACCTATCGAACACATTATAAAAAATCTACGTATGGATATTGCAGAGGAACCGAGCCGATAGAATATATAAACAAAATTATGATATATTATGATATTTTGAAGCGTCAGGGAATAGAATATAATACATATGCCGAAACGTAATATTTTAATCTCTTCCCAATTTCTACTTTCCAATTTCAAGTTTCAAG
>JAJSZW010000160.1 GCA_030262895.1 Deltaproteobacteria bacterium
ACGGTAACGGTAAAGAGCTATCTTTTCCAAACCGGTGTCACGTATATCTCTCCTTATAACATCGACATTAGCCACAGCATCGTTTGCACTGATGAACGCATCAAGATCATTTAAATAGGTGTTTATCATTTTTTAAGTACTGATTCTAAAGACTTAATTCTTTGTTTATATAAAAGAACATTTTCATACAATCCGACCCATTCAAAATAATCTGCATCGTCACCCAGCGTCCCAGTCTCAAATTTACTGAAAAATTCCTCTGAAGCCATTTGATATTTGGTCTCAAATCTTTTCAGTTCATAACGTATCTGATTTATGTTGTTGTTATATTTGGCTATTTGAAATGTAATCAATTTGTCTAAACTGGTATCGAGTTCTTCACTTGCACCAAATGACAATAATATATCTATTTTTTCTCTCGAATTTGCTATTAATTTTTTATTTGTGTTTTTCATGTTGTATCTCACTCTTTATTGTTTGTTGATTTTTTTCGCTACGAATCTCATTAATTTGCATTTAGGTTCTTTGATTTATTCATTTTTCTCTTAGCACATATGAAAAATATTTAAAAGCACGGGTCAATCCCTCTGCGTTCAGCAAGTCGTCAAGATTTATTATTGGTTCGCTGTCTTTACGTTCTTTGATGATTCCGGCCAGGTAAACATGCTCAAGAATATCTTTCGCTTTCTCTGTCCGTTCCCACTCATCAAAGGGGATAATTGCCGCCATCCTATTACCTTGTGCATCAGTAATAAATTGTATTGCCATTATTGGCCTCCATCTAAAATAAAGGGGTCACGTTTGACTCTTTTGTGTAAAGGAGTCCTGCTTCATGATTCAGCAAAAGGAGCCACACCCCACAAAGAATCAACACAAGACAAGCTTTGTGTTTCATGTTCTTCCTGTCTTGAGTTTTAAGTTATTAAAACTTTTTATAATAACTGCAAGTTTATGTCAAAGATTTTGATACCTTTTCGTTCAACGACAAGGTAAACAGGACGGCTATGCTTTTATGTCTTGATTGTTCAGCAGGTGTTGGCAGAAAAATCTGTGTAATCTGCGTAATCTGTGGATTAAAATTGATCTTTAAGCGCTGCGGCATTAATATTAATATAAGGTATTTTTATCAACACTATGATATTTATCTCGGATAATTATATTAATGAAGCGCCCAACATTGTTTTGTGGAGATTTTGTCTCAGGGATATCAGGGTTGTTGCCACTATTCCACTATGCTATTGGTAAATACAATACCGGGACAGGAAATAAAAAAATCTTGTTTATCCTGTTATCCTGTCTAAAAATATGATCCGTTTGGGAGAAAAGAGTATATGTAGCCATTTCATTGGCTCAATATAGCGACAATCCGATCAAGAAGAATATCAGCTACTTCATCTTTTCCCATTTCAGGAAAAGACTCGGTTGTCCCGTCTTTATAAAAAAACGTAACTTTGTTGGTATCTGAGCCAAAACCGGACGAGGGCCGGCCGACAAGGTTGCCGACAATTATATCAAGATTTTTTCTAACAAGCTTGTCAACTGAGTTTTTTTCAAGGTTCTCTGTTTCTGCTGCAAATCCTACAAGTAACCGGTTCTCTTTTCTCCTGCCAAGTTTTTCCAGTATATCCTGATTTTTTTGCAGAGATAAAACTATTTCATCCTTTTCCTTCTTAATTTTCTGCTGAAAAGAATCAATTGGTCTGTAATCTGAAACCGCTGCTGCTTTTATAATAATATCTGCATGTTCCATATGCTCAAACACAGCAATAGCCATATCCTCCGCAGAACTTGCCCTGATTACAGTTACATTTAACGGGTCTGAAAGGCTTGTGGGGCCTGTTACAAGGACAACCCTGCCCCCTCTTTTCTCAGCAGCTCTCGCAATCGCATAGCCCATCTTGCCCGAGGACGGGTTGCTCAGGAACCTGACCGGATCAATGTATTCCTGAGTCGGACCGGCAGTTACAAGTATGTTTTTACCTTCCAGGTCTTTTGGTGAAAGGCGGAATAATAACCTGTCGAGTATATATTTCGGTTCAGGAAGACGGCCGGGTCCGCTTGTACCGCAAGCAAGTTCTCCGGACTCCGGTTCTATGACAAAAAGTCCATCCTGCCTTAATCTATCAAGATTTCTTTGAAGCGCCCTGTTCCGGTACATATTTGTATTCATGGAAGGACAAATTATCACCGGAGATGTAACTGCAAATACCAATGTGCTAAGAGCATCATCAGCTATTCCATTTGCTATCTTGCCAATAATATTTGCTGTTGCAGGAGCTATAACCAGGGCATCTGCCTTCTCGGCCCAATCTATGTGTTCTATATGCTCGCTTCTGCTTCCAGCTTTCTCAAAAAGACTTGAGCAGACCGGTTGGCCTGATAATGCTTCAAAAGTCAGCCGACCAACAAACGCCTCAGAATTCTCAGTCATAAACACCTTGACATTTGCGCCGTGTCTTTTAAGAAGTCTTAATAATTCTACACTCTTATATGCAGCAATACCTCCGCAAACGCCAAGTAAAATATTTTTATTTTCTATAAGTTTCATAATTAGCGCCCTTCGGGCGGGCTATTTTAGCAACCCTGTTTCAACCTCATTAATCCTCGGCGCAACCCATATTTCAACATGAGTAGTAGTTAATTTTTCGATAATTTTAATCATACAGCTTCTGTTTTCCTTCTGAAACAGCATGATGGTTAGAGGAGACGATTTAAATGATCCTAAAATCCTCCAGTTATCATTAGCCATGCTGCTTTTAAAAAATTTAATCAAGGAATCGACCTTTATCCTGCCTTTGTAAGCATTAACGCCTGTTATAAAACCCGAAGTTTCAAATATAAAAGTTAACTCCTTGTCAACTTTTAACTCGCTTGGTACAAGCACATCTCCAAAGTCACAATATAAAGGATAGGTTCTTTTTTCCTTTTGTTCTTTTGTTGAGGATTCTGAATCTTTTTTGCTGGCTTTAAAAACTGCACACCCATTAACTAAAACAAAAAAAGCAGCCATTATTCCAATAAATGCCAATGCAGTTCTTATCCGCTTTGATTTTGTCATATTCATACCTCCTTGTTTTGCTTAAACTTTTTCAATTTTTGCAGGCTGTTATAACTTAGTTGCAGATAAATCCATTTCCTGAATAACTTTTCAAGGATTTCTCTATCTTTTTTTTGCTTTTCATTAAGTTTCTTCTCGACTTCAGAAAGTAAATCATTAAGCTCCCGGCTTTCAGGATCATGCTTCAACAGGTGTCTATAGATCTCAACTGCTTTTGCAAAATAACCCTGCTTGGCATATACATTCGCCATGGTCTTTGTATAAAATTCAGTTTGATTATTCATTTTTTAACTTTATGCCCACCGTTATTTTTAAGCTTAAATATCACCTCGCCTTCAGCTATAAGGCCGAGTTCTCGTCTAACCACATCCTCAATATATCCGGAGTCATGTTCCAATCGATCGATTTCACGATATAAAGAAAGATTATTCATGGTAATCCTATCATTTTTTTCTATCAACCCGTCTCTTTCTCTTTTTAGCAGGTCAAGATCAATCAGTCCATTATCACCGAAAATAATAAATAAAAGCAAAGAAAATATAATCAGTATTGATAAAGATAATAGAATTTTTTGCTTTGAACTCACTTTATTCTCATGCTCCTTTTAACAACAGCCAAGACTTGTTCAAGCTCCGGACTCCTGATAAAAAAAGAAAAAGAACCATAGAAAACAAGGCCGGCAAATATGCTGCCCATGAGTCCGAAAAAAAGGCCGATTAAAGTTTTGTCCTCTGATGGTATAATTAATAGTGCAATTGCCCAAACAACTGCCCCCATTATAAAGGAACCTGCCATTGTTTTGCAGGCGGATTCATTGATACTTTTCCATCCCAACAAGCCAAGCTTGGCCTTTAATGCTCGGGCAAGGAGCCAAAAATTAAGCATGGAAGCCAGCGAAGTTGCAAGCGCAAGCCCTCTGTAACCCAGATACTGCATAAGAATAATACTAAATATTATGTTTGCGACAACAGATATTGCAGCCATCTTTACCGGCGTTTTAGTATCCTGAAGAGCATAAAATGTTGAAACAACTATCCGTACAGCCGAAAATGCCCACAGACCAATACCATAATATAAAAGAGCCGATGCCGTCAATCTTGTGGTTTCAGCATCAAAAGCCCCTCTTTTAAAAAGCAGCTCAACTATAGGCTCTCTTAGAACTATAAGTCCTACCATAGAAGGGATTGTAATAAAAAGAATCAATCTCATGGCATAGGCAAAGGTATCCCTGAGAGAATCGTAATCCTGAGCAGATGCCTGCCTTGAAAGGCTCGGTAGTACGGCTGTTGCTGTTGCTATAGCAAAAATTCCTAAAGGAAACTGAACCAGCCTGTCAGCATAGTAAAGATACGAAACGCTCCCTTCGGGCAGTAAAGAAGCCAGAAGAGTCCCGATTAATATGTTAATCTGATAAACTGCGGCACCAAATACAGTAGGAAGCATCAGCAAGCCCACCTTTTTCAGCATGGGATGATAGGTTTTAGTTTTTTCCCAGAAATAAAAACCTTTTTTCATAAGAAATGGAAGCTGAAGTGCCAACTGTAAAAAACCACCTATCAAAACCCCAATGGCAAGACCTGTTACCGGTTCAGCCATGTGAGGAGATATAAAAAGAACAGCACATATCATGGCAAAATTTAAAAAAACAGGGGCAAGAGCCGGTGCGGCGAAATGGCCTAACGCATTAAGAATACTCATACAAATAGCGACAAGACCTATAAAGAAAATGTACGGGAACATAATACGGGTCAGAGTAACCGTAAGTGAAAATTTTTCAGGTGAGACAGTAAAACCCGGAGCTATTATACGTATTATTATCGGAGATAAAAAAATACCGATAATGACGGTAATAACCAATATTACGGAAAGCAGCCTTATTGCAGACCTTGCTAATTTAAAGGCTTCATTCTTACCTTGATTTGTAAGACATTCAGTAAAGACAGGAAGAAATGCAATGCTCAGAGAACCCTCAGCAAAAAGTCTTCTTAATAGATTTGGGATTCTGAAAGCCACAAAAAAGGCATCCGAGCTTAGTCCTGCCCCAAAGAACCAGGCTATTACAACATCTCTTATAAAGCCGAAGATACGACTTAATAAAGTTGATGCACCGACAACGCCTGCGGCTTTTGTTACACGAGTATTTTCAGACATATAAATAACAGTTCACAGTTCACGGTTTACGGTTCACAGTTCACGGTTGGCTGCTTTCCGCTTTTCATATGCAAGTCCCGGTTTCTTTGTTAGACGGTACATTTTTCGAGTCAATTCATGCCTGCCTTACTATGGGTCCTCGATCTATCCCGATGTTAAAGCACAATATTTCTTTTCCCGCTACCATACGTCTTTGCGGCATGCTGACTTCTCCAGTCATCGTCTTAAGATCAAAAATTACCACGTATCCATCATTGGCGCGCTCGGTTAGAAGATATTTGCTGCAAAGCTGATCAATCGCCTTTTCAATAGTCTTATCAAGGCTTGAACGATTTATTTTGGTCTCAATAATGTACTTTCGACCATGATAGGTTAACAGAATATCGATTCTTCCTAATCCTGTTGGCGTCTCAAAATGGAGTTCGCCTTTTCCTCCTTCTACAAACTGATACAGCCAGGCAGTAAGCAGGAATTGTCCTGTTTTCTCGTATGGTTTTTGGCTTGCGTAAAACGCGTTTACGCCTATCTGCATGATATATTCCTCAAAATCAGATAAAATAGCTTCCATATTTAAAAGCCCATCAGAAGTAAAATACGACTTAAGTGAAGTATCTGCGGTTGCTCCGGATTCTCGAAAAAAAGCCTTTAAAAATCGTCTCTTGTATATTGCATTTGCTACAACAGCTTTATCATTTGCTTCTTTGATCAGACCGTATTGTTCCAGCCAGGATTGATCCTCGTCATCCGGATTATAGTCAACTCCGTTGAAAGTGATCTGAACAAAGCTCTCTTTATATAATTTTGCTTTTTCAAGAAGATTATCAAAGTGACTGTTTCTTTCTTTAAGCATATGCCTTATCCCATTTTCCACATCTTCTGCATTGATCGGGTCTGTAGTTTCAGGTTTTATGTCAACCGTCAGAATAGTTCCAAGCCGGTTTACCAGCCAGGGTTGTCCGGCTGTTTCATCAAATACTTTTTTTACAGATTCTTCCGTAAAGAGCTGGTTTGTCTCTTTTGTATATTGAGCATAAAGATCAAGGACATTTTTCAGGGTAAATGGGGGGAGTTTGACCTGGTCTGCGATGTTAAAAGGGGAGACACCGCCTACAATCAGTTTGGTGATATTGCGTATTCCCACCAGCCCTATGGAGTAAAGGGCTTTGTCGGTCTGCTTTTTGTATCTTTGATAGAGTTCCCTCAATGTGGTCAGGAAATTTTCCAATTCACTTAGGGGGATGCCGTCGAATTCGTCTATGAAGATAACGATTTTTTTAAATTTTACCATTTGATTTAGTTCTTCAAATAATTCGCGAAAGCAGGTATGGTCGGAAATATTATGCGAATCCAGGTATGCCCTCACCGCATCAAGCCTCGGGCAATCCACATACGCCAGCCTGCTTACCAGTTGTCGGTAAAGATCTTTTTGAATCAATTGATAAAATCTTTGTGAATTGAGGTTCTTGTAATCCTGAAAGCTAAGAAGGATGGCCACATGGGCAGCATCCTTCTCCAGTTCATGGCAAAAGTCTTCAAAATAAGTAGTTTTGCCGCTCTGTCTTGGGGCAAAAATGGAAAAGTACCTTCCCAGATCAACCATGGTTTTGATATCCTGGTTCTTTGTATTAACCACGTTTTCCAACTCAATATGGTATGACATTTTAGGATCAACTGTCCCAGAGTCTTCAAAGATACGTTCCGGTTTCTTGTAATTCATCATTGCTTTCCTTAGTTTTTCAAAAAAAGATAGGCGCACTTCTCCCGTATATTTTTCTATGAATTAGCGTACAATTGATGTAACCATTTAATATCTAATGATCAACTTTAACATTACTTCCATAATAATATCAATGGCAAGTTTTTTGCGGAAAAGCAATTCTGGGTCTGGGTGAAAG
>JAJSZW010000161.1:0-4874 GCA_030262895.1 Deltaproteobacteria bacterium
CAGTAGCTATTGAGGAAATTGTTGGTTTAGATGTAAGCCGGTATGGGGATGATCGATTTTATCGTATATCTGACAAACTTTTAAAAAATCGGGATTATATAGAAGAAAACCTCTATCAGAGGGAAAAGGATTTATTCAGTTTGGAAGATAGTATTTTTCTGTATGATCTAACCAACACTTATTTTGAAGGGGTTTGCGCAAAGAATCCAAAGGCACAGTACAATGGCAATCAAAAGGAAAAGCGAACGGATTGTCCGCAAGTTGTTGTGGCACTTGTATTGAATGGCGATGGATTTATCCGTCGGCATCGAATTTTTAACGGAAAAATGACAGATGTGAAATCCTTGGATAAGATTCTCATGAGAATAGAGGATGATTTTAAAGATAAGCCCATGCCGACAATAATATTTGATAGAGGTATGGTTTCGGATGATAATTTGAAGCTTTTGAACAACTATGACAATTTAAAATATATTCTTATGTGTCGTCCGAATGAAGAATCAATTTTTACAGAAGATTTTCATAATCAGCAGTTTAGTTTATTGGAAGGAAGAGATAGAAAACCAAAAGTAGAGATTTTTTTAAAAGAGGTGGATGATGCTGTTTATCTTTTGTGTAAGAGCGAAGGACGAAAAGCAAAAGAAACAGCGATACGCAACAAAGCAGAAGAAAGATTAGAAGCTGAATTAACAAATTTATCGACTCAGATTCAAAAAGGAAGAGAGAACAATCCTGTTACCATTGAACGAAGAATAGGAAAGTTTAAGGAGCGTCATAGTAAAGTAGCTAAATATTATGAAATTAAATATCAACACAGGGAATTTTCGTATACGGTTCCTGACGATATGATGATTGCGAAACGATTCAGTAATTCATTGAAAAAATTGAAAAACAAAGCAGATAAGAATAAGATCAGCTTTCCTGCCCTGACGAAAAAACTAACTGAGTTTAAGCAAAAATATACATCCGACTATTTGAAAATCAATATTCATTTAAAAAAACCAAAGCTGACTTGGGGTACAATAGATGAAATACAGGATAAAGGAAGAAAATCAGACGGTAATTATCTTTTAAAAACCAATCGGAAAGGCTTGGAGCAGGCTGAGATTTGGAATCTTTATGTAATGCTGACGCGTATAGAAAATGCATTCAGGGATTTAAAATCCTATCTTGGATTACGGCCGAACTATCATCAAAAGGAGCAACGCGTGGATGGTCATATTTTCATATCTATTCTTGCATATCATCTGTTGCATTCAATTGAACATACATTGCGTCAAAAGGGTGATCATTCAATATGGGCAACGATAAGACGGCTTGTCAGCACACACAATTATTCAACGATCCAATTGCCGACAACCAAAGGCACTGTCATCAATGTAAGAAAACCAGGAATACCGGAGGCAGTTCATACAGACGTTTATAACAAACTCGGAATTGATTATAAAAATTTACCAATAAAGAAAAACTTAGCCTAAACAAAACTTGAAGGATGTCTGTAGTGCCTGTAGCTATAACCCATTGAATATTGGTATGTTTTTTTTAAAGCGCGAAAGTCGGGTTAGGCACTCCTGATCTCTCATTTGTTGTAATTTATGGACTACGATGATGTGGCAAATCAACCTTGCTGCAACATGTTTCAAAAGAAACTGACATTTATTTTCTTGCAGATCAGCAAGAATCTCCTCCTGAGGTATAGAAGATTTGTTCAAACCGAAGATAACAATAGTAACAATTACATACAATTCTGAGCGTTATCTTGAACAGACAATAACCTCAGTAATCGGGCAGACTTACACTAACCGAGAATATATTGTGGTGGATGGTAACTCCACCGATGGTACGTTGGATATTATAAAGAAATACGAGTCAGAAATTGATAACTGGATTTCTGAACCGGACAACGGTATCGCTGATGCCATGAATAAAGGGATTGATCTTGCCACGGGTGACTATATTCTTTTTATTCACTCAGATGACTATTTGGTAAATCCTTCAGTGCTTGAGCGTGCCTCTGAATACCTTGGAGATCGTTTTGATATCTTTTTTTTTCAGGTACTCCACGATATCAATGAACAAAACCAAGTGTCGAGTAACAGATCCCTGGGGTGGTTGACTAACTTCAAGATGGGCTCCTGTCATCAGGGACAACTCTGTTCGAGAAAGTTGTTCCAAAAGATTGGTAAATTTGATACGTCTTTTAAAATTGACATGGATTACGACTTGATCCTGCGCGCCTATAGGGCAGGTGCCAGTTGCAACTCTGTTAATATGCCGCTTGCGGTTATGCGTCTTATTGGAGTCAGTTCGCGACGCGATTGGTCAAGTCTGAGACAACGATTCTCTGAAGAAAAAAGAGTTCATCTGAAGAATTGTCCGAATAAGTTGATGGGGATTCTGTATCGATTGTACTGGCTCTTATATTTGCCATATCGTAAAATTCGTTTTTTTTGGTCTTGCATGAGAGCAGGACGTCCATAAATAAGTAAATAACTTATTCAACCAATTGGTATTTATGTTTTTTGGAATAATAAGGGAGTCGCCCATTCATGAGTATTCAAGAAGTACTATTGTCCCACCCGGCTCGCAGTCGTTTTGCGTTTACTCCAGCTTTCATAATAGTCTTTTCTTGATTTAGCAAATTTAGAGCTATCTGACGCATTATCGCAAAATTTTCAGATTAATTTCTCTTACGTTTTCGGCATTCATTCTCACGAAATCCGATATCAAGTTTTCAATGCAAACTGTTTTCTACTTCCCACTGAATTATCAAAATACTCTTCATGCCTTTCTCATCAACTACGTTTTATTGAGATCTCGCCCGCCAGCACATCCAACAACTGGATGATGCTAAGGCTTTCGCCTGGCTCAACATTTTCTTCCTTTCCAATGTGTATATGATTGGGAAAATTCGACAAATCGGGATAATGTTCGACATTATCCCATCGCTTAAGCAGTTTTTTACGTTCTCTATCCATCCACTGATACCGATACCGGCGCGTAGTAAGATCGTCGTTTTGTAACACGAAATACTCCGCTGCTTCCAGGAAGTCCCCGTTGTTCAGCGCTATCCTTATGCGAACGTAACCTCTATCCAGCCACACTTTTTCTTCAACCACGTTAAATGACGCAATGATTGAGCTGATAGCGAGTTTCGTTTTGAGCTTGAGTACATACTCGGCAGGTGTGGTCATTGCCTATATGCTCCCAACACATCTAACCGCTGACGTATAGCCTGATACATTTCGTAGAACACACTCCACTCTACGAAATCCACCCCATCCCCTAATTCGCCGGCCCGAAAGCGACGATAGAACTCCCGCGACGACATATTGAATTGTTCCTCATAAGTTGATAATCGCGCCTCTAAGTCACGCCGCTCCGCGAGCGCCAGCTCGGCCTCTGCTGCCAGCAACTTATCAAGAGTCCGATCAATTACTTCGCTACGAAAACCCTGGCGATAAAGCTGCTCTAAGCTCCGAAGTTTATCAAGCGTGCGAATTGCTGCTTCCATAAAACCTCCACACCCATCTTCCAGTGAAAACCCCGTGTCATTCTGTGGTAAATTTTTTACCTTCTGCCCATTTCATCCAGAGTGGCGCCAATTAACCAAACCTACCAAAACTTCCACTCTGCCTGCTTACTTATTCAATCGCTTAATTTAGCTCTATGGTTATGTTTGGAAACAAAAAACCAAAAAGAAAGAGACCATGATGAAACAAAAAATTATTATAACACTTCAGTATGGTCTGGCAATAGGAAAAGTTAATTTAAATGAAATAGTATATAAATTAAAAGAGGTTAGAGATCCTTTAATGCTTCGGATATTGGAAGAGATTCTCAAGAGCTATGATGATCTCATTTCGAAACGTTTAATAGTAAGTGCGTAATAAGTGCGTCCATAAGTAAGTAAGTAAGTAAATAAATAACTTATTCAACCAATTGGTATTTATGCTTTTTGGTGGTTGCTTGGAGTCAAATTTTTCCTCATGATAAATAGTTCTTCTCATATCCCATGGATAAGACTGGAAAGCTGGAAAGCGAAATAGCTCTAAGCTGAAAGGAATGTGAAGATGACAAAGCAGACGCTGCTACCTTGTGAAGTTAAGAATGAAATTCAGACCGGTGAAATTACTGCCGACAAATGGGGACTGATTACAATTGAAAGTTGAAAGTAAGCAAGGCCGGCAACCGAATTAAAATAATAGCAGCCCACTGATCCAGCTTAGACAGGATTTGCAGGAATTGATAGGCTTCTTATTATTGATTTCTTCTGAGTTGAATTGTATAATATAATATATTTTGCATGGCTATATACTGCGTTTTTTGATTAAGCCGGTTTGTTGTTCGTCGTTAGCTGCATAAGCCTGCCCGCCATGCTTTTCTTACAAAGGAAGATATTAAGGCTGCTTTGATTTATCCGCGGGTGCGCCAAGGCAGACACGTCCCATGGATTTGCACATAAGGATATAATCCATAAGAAATCGGTAATTAATGTGACACAGCTCAAGATCGTCGACAAGGACAACTTCACGGAAAAGATTGGCAACCTGACAAAAAAAGGATGGATCAAGTTTACGAAGGGTTTAATATGGAGATTAGAGAATTTGAATGGGATGATAATAATATCGAACATATTGCAAGGCACGGCGTGTTTCCTGATGAAGTTGAAGATGTGGCGTTTGACGATGATCCCTGGATAAGAAAAGGTAGAAAAGGAACAAGATATTTGTTTTTTGTGTATGTCTTGAAGAGAAAAGGCATTGCCAGGGTTATTACGTCAATGGATATGGATGACAAAACGAAAAAGTTTTATAAAAAAAGAGCTAAAAGAGGTATTAGTTATAATTATGCCTGTAACATCGGCATAAGGT
>JAJSZW010000161.1:4884-7052 GCA_030262895.1 Deltaproteobacteria bacterium
AAGACACTCAATTGGGGATTATTGGGAGGATCTTTTAGAATCCAAAGATACTTTTAAAAGGCCAAAACTAAAACCTGTTTCAATCAAATTTGACCCACTTGTACTTCAAAAAATTAAGTTGCTCGCGAAAAAGAGGAGCCTGTCTTGTAGCGCATATATAAGATATCTGCTTGCAAAGGGCATTGAAGATGAGATGACGCACAGGTCATCGCGTTGAGTGCGGGAAGTGTAGAAAGTGGCGAAGAGCGGGACATCTATAAGTAAGTAAATAACTTATTCAGCGCGAAGGTGCAGGACGGGTGAACAGCTATGGAATTGCGTAATTCTGAGCGGGAACGATTGGGATGGATGATTCCAAGGTTCAAGGTTCAAGTTTAGAGAACGATGAACATTGAAAGGAAATGAACTTATGAAGAGACTTCCTGTAGGGATACAGACATTTCGAAAATTGATAGATGAAAATTATCTATATGTGGATAAGACAGAGCATATTCACAAATTAATTGTTCAGGGGAGTGTTTATTTTTTCTCCAGGCCAAGAAGATTCGGGAAAAGCCTTTTAATCTCCACATTGAATGAAATATTTGAAGGCAAGAAGAAGCTGTTTAAAGGTTTATGGATTTACAATGCTGATTACGCGTGGGAAAAGCATCCTGTTATAAGGATTGATTTCAGCAAGTCAAAGGCAAAAAACAGCAATGAATTGATAAACTATATTGTATACCAGCTTGATAAAACAGCTCTGCAATATGGAATCAAGCTTGAGCAGACGCAATATGACATTAAGTTTGATGAGCTTTTGACCAAACTGAGTGAAATCAACAAAGTTGTTGTCCTTATTGACGAATATGACAAGCCGATCATTGACAATATTGAAAACAAAGAGCTGGCCATTGAGCTTCGTGAAATATTAAAAGGCTTTTATACCATCATAAAGGCGTGTGATGAATACATCAGGTTTGTGCTTTTAACAGGGGTAAGCAAGTTTTCCAAAGCAGGAGTTTTCAGCGGGTTGAACAACCTGGAAGATATTTCCATGGATACAAGATATTCATCGCTTCTCGGAATAACAAAAGAGGAGATGGAGCACAGTTTCAAAGAATATATAAATCAGTTCGCGAAATCAGAAGAGATAAGCAAATCCGACCTGATTAAAAAGATAACATACTGGTACAATGGTTTTTGTTTCAGCGGAAGTTGCGAAAAGGTGTTTAACCCCTTTTCACTGCTTCTTTTGTTTAAAAAACTTGATTTTGGAAACTACTGGTTTGAAAGCGCTACACCAGGTTTTCTGATAAAGCTGATGAAGGAAAAAGACTTTGACATAACGAGGTTGAAAGAAATGGAGGTGAGGGAGGAATCGTTCGGCACCTATGAACTTGAAAATCTCGCTGTGCTTCCTCTTCTGTTTCAGACCGGCTATCTCACGATTAAAGAATATGACAAAGATTTTATGACCTACATTCTGGGGTATCCTAATTTTGAGGTTGAAAACAGCTTTCAGTATTCTCTTTTGAGCAATTACAGCGGCATACACGTGGACGGCTATCTGATAGATTTGATACGAACGCTCAGAAACGACGATTTTGAAACATTTTTTGACACCCTGCGAATTTTTTTTGCCGATATCCCCTATGATCTTCACATAAAAAAAGAAAAATATTACCAGACAATATTTTATCTGATTTTTTCTCTAATCGGGTTAAAAGTGGAAGCGGAAGTAAAAACAAACAAGGGCAGGATAGATGCCGTCATTATTGACAAAGATATCTATATTTTTGAATTCAAATTCAACGGGGATAAGGACAATGCCTTAAAGCAGATCAGAGACAAGAAATATTTTGAGAAGTATCAAGGCGTTGGCAAGGAGATTTATCTCTTTGGAGTTGAATTTACGGATAGAAATATAGGTAACTGGGTCATTGAAAAGCATAACTGATCCTAATATTCATCTTCAACAATATAAAGTGGGCGTCTTTTTGATTCCATATAAATACGCCCTATATACTCACCCAATGCTCCAATTCCAATTAATTGGATACCGCCAAGGAACAAAATAACTGTCAGCAAAGATGCATAACCAGGTACATCAACACCCAAAATCAGCGTTCGCACAATAATGAAGCTTCCATAAAGAAAAGTTAGAAAAGATATGAATATACCGATAT
>JAJSZW010000162.1 GCA_030262895.1 Deltaproteobacteria bacterium
GCCACAGTGGCTCCCTGCTGACGCCGGACAATCACTGCTGTCGGGAAGAATTTCGCCGGCCAGGAGCTTCAGCAGGGTGGACTTGCCCACGTCATAATATCAACTTCGACTCCGGATGTTATATCTTGCCTGGCCCAGCCCTGCATCAGTTAATCTCCCGTGTCTTAAAAAACTCTATCTCCGGCCACTCTTCCTTACAGTAACCGAGCTGCCATTCACTGGTTGTCAGAAAGGAGAGACAGCCTTCAGCATCTCTTGCCATGTTGGCTATATTCTTTTTCTCAAATTCAGCCATTTTTTTGGGATCATCACACCGGACCCAGCGAGCCACATTAAAATTCACAGGTTCATATATGGCATCCGCACCATATTCTGCCTTGAGACGTGCCATGGTCACCTCAAACTGGAGGACACCGACCGCCCCCAGAATATAGTCTCTACCCATAACAGGCCTGAAAACCTGGACAGCCCCCTCCTCTGCGAGCTGGGTCAATCCTTTCTGAAGTTGCTTGGTCTTTAACGGGTTCTTCAGGCGCACACGCCTGAAATGCTCAGGTGCAAAATTGGGAATCCCGCTGAATTTCAAAGGTTCTTTTTCGGTAAATGTATCGCCGATCTTTATGGTTCCGTGGTTATGGATACCAATAATATCTCCTGGAAATGCCTCTTCCACATTCTCCCTGTCCTGTGCCATGAAGATTGTCGCATTAGAAAAAGTTACCTCTTTTCCGATTCTGTGGTGGACAACTCTCATTCCTCTTTTAAATTTTCCTGAACAGATTCTGACAAACGCAATCCTGTCCCGGTGGGCAGGGTCCATGTTTGCCTGTATTTTAAAAGCAAAGCCTGAAAACTCTTTTTCGTATGGCGAAACCTCACGAGAAACAGCCGGTCGCATACCTGGATGGGGGGCCAGTTCCACAAATGCATCCAGCATTTCTTTAACGCCGAAATTATTAATGGCGCTTCCGAAAAAGACCGGCGTCTGGCTTCCTTTTAAAAAATGTTGGCGCTCAAACGGATCAACGGCGCCTTCAAGCAGTGCAATGTCTTCCCGCAATTCATCGGCCTGTTCCCTTAAAAGTTCATCCAGAACAGGATCAGACAGATCATTAATAACGATCCCTTCCTGCCCAAGGGTTTCCCTGCCTGGTTCAAAAATATGCAGTTGTTTGTGAAAGAGATTATATACACCTTTAAAGCGCTTGCCCATACCAATAGGCCAGGAAAGCGGCGTACATTCGATCTGCAGTTTATTCTCGATGTCATCAAGGATATCAAGAGTCGCCATGCCTTCACGGTCAAGCTTGTTTATGAATGTAATGATCGGGGTATTGCGCATCCTGCAGACCTCCATGAGCTTTTCGGTCTGAGGTTCCACCCCCTTGGCACTGTCAATCACCATCAGGGCGCTGTCAACGGCAGTCAACACCCTGTATGTATCTTCTGAAAAGTCCTGGTGGCCCGGTGTGTCGAGCAGATTAATCTCAAAATCCCTGTAGTTAAATTTCATTACAGAAGTTGTAACTGAAATACCTCTTTCCTTTTCAATCGACATCCAGTCACTGGTAGCATGTCTGGCAGCTTTTCTTGCCTTAACAGCCCCGGCCTGCTGGATTGCTCCGCCAAAAAGGAGAAGCTTTTCCGTCAGCGTGGTTTTGCCTGCATCAGGATGACTGATAATTCCGAATGTTCGTCTCCGGTTAATCTCTTTTTGATTAAAACTATCCATAAATTTTTCTTTATTTACCCCTTTATATCCTGTCTTTTAATTTTAAAATTTCGCAAGCCGTTCAAGCGCTTTGTTATACCCGCTGATAACATTTTTCCACAAAAAGGACGTCATTTTCTTTGCCAGCCTGCTCTGAATTTCTTCATATTGCTTATAATCTGAAATTATCAGTAAAAGTTTTTCAATAAGATCCTGTCTGTTTTTATACAGGAAGTGCTCATGGAATTCTTCAGGAAGTATTTCGGGATATGAAAGCCTGTCAGGCAAAAGTGGCACACATCCCATCAGCATTGCTTCTATCACGGAAATACCGAAATTCTCCTGTATTGCAGTGCTTATAACAATTGCACCCCGTTTAAGCCATTTTTCATACTCCTCCCTTAAAGGCACATATCCGAACTGAAGTATTCTGTCCTTAAACTTCTTTTCCGCTTCTTTAAACACTTCAGGAATCTTGCCGAAATTTTCTCCCATAAGCGCCAAATTAAAATCAAGCCCCATGTTGTCTATCTTTTCAAGCGCACTGAAAAACATTTCACAGTTTTTGTCAAACCCCCATCTGTGGTTCCAGACAATAAGAGGAGGGTTTGTCTGTTTTTCAGCATCAACATCCCTGTCAAACGGCAGCGTTATGCCCGGGTAAAGCACATCTGCTTTTTTACGTATTTTATCTGCAATTCCTTTGGGCCTGCAGTCACGCCCCCTTTTGAGAAACTTCGGCACGGCATTTAAAAAGGCATCCTTATGCATTTTTGAATTAAACACAACCATGTCAGCCACAAGTGCAGTAGTAATGTTTATTATCCCCAACTGAAAGGCGCCTTTGTCTCCCGGCGGCTGCGGATAAGTCATCTGGTTTTCATGAAAATATGCCAGAACAGGCGGGCACTGTGAACCAACAAGTGCTTTAAAATCAGCCAGGTTGAAAAGATCGGTCACAATAATACCATCATATTTTTCAAGCAGCGGGATGTTATCTACAATATGAAGTGCCGCGCCAAGCATACGCCAGCGCCAGTTTTCGCCAGGCATGGCCACAATATCAACATCATGCGACGAATGTGCAGACAGTCCGTTCACAAAAAGTGAATGCGAACCTATACAGTATGTTTCTATAAAAAGATAATTCAGAATTGTTCACCGTGGTTTTAAAATCGACATGTATAGACTTTTAGATAAATAATTTCACTGCGTTATCAGTCGTCGATGTATAACTAATACGCCTTCCTCCTTCTGGTCTTGTGAAATTAATTATCTGAAAGTCTATAGTCATTGGCAGCATGGCTTGACGGATCGCCTAATACCGGGTGTAACGGTCGCAATCCCGTTCAAATTCTTCTATAATTTCATTAGTAAGCGTAGGCCGGACTTTAGGAATTATTTCCACAAATGTTTCCGTTGTGACACGGTAATCCTCTTTTTTGGCGTATTCCTTCTCAAAAGCGTATTGCCTGACCTTTTGGAAAAGGTATTCGATGTCCGCAGGGGTAAAAAGCGGGATCATGGAAATGATTTTCTCTACGTCTGTTTCGCCCCGATTGGTGCTTGACAGAAAATACTCAAAAATAGTTCGTCGGCCCTGATCGTCCAAACCTCCAACCGGAATGATGCAGTCGAAACGACCTGGCCGCAACAGTGCTGCATCAAGCTGCTGGATATAATTGGTAGCGCATATAAGGAGCATTTTTGTGTCTTGTTTTTTCAGCAATGGTACCTGTTTGAGGAACTCGTTTGTAATCGATTTGTCGACACGGGATGCCTGATCCCGGCTGGCTGCGATTTCCTCAAACTCATCTATGAACACCACCGACTGGTCAACGTTGCGGACTTTTTCCATTAATCGCTTGAGGTTGGCTCCCATGCGATCTTCTCCATCGGCCAATAAGGTGCTGGGGCTGATCTCAATATACCACCACTGAAGCACTCCTGCGATAGCCTTCACAAAGTGGGTTTTACCGGTACCCGGGGGGCCGAAAAAAATGATAGTTCGGGGTGGAACGACCCCGTGCTTGAGAGCCAGATCGGTCGCGGTGAACGGAAGAATTATTCTTTTATTTACGATCTGTTTGGGCGGCTGAGTATCGGATATCGTATCCCAAACCGAATTGTCTACCATATAGGCGCCCAAGTCCCTGAGGAGTCGAATCCTTTCTTCGTCATGCAGATCCTTTCCCATCGGCTCAACGTTCTCGATGAAGTCGACAGAGGCTACCTTAATTCCCACGTCTCGGCCCAACTTTTCGGACAGATACCACTTGTGCCGCAAGATCCTTGGCCACAGTTTTCTTGCGATATCCGGCTTGAAATTGTGGCCGGTGCACTTGAAAATCCGCTGTACACACTCTTGTTCACCAGGAATGTCTGTCTCTATTTCCACATCTTTCTCCTTCAGCCTTCAGTCTATACACCTTCCACCTTCAGTCTTCAGCCTATCCACCTAAATAGTAATCATTATACCATAAAATAAATTGTTTTATACCTGTTTCAATGCTTGTTTCAGGTTTAAAACCAACATCTTTTATCAAATCATCAATATCTGCATACGTGGCAGGCACATCTCCGGGCTGAAGATCAAGAAATTCCTTTTTAGCTTTTTTGCCGAGGACTTTTTCTATCACACCAATAAATTCCATTAGTTCAACCGGGTTATTGTTTCCTATATTGTAAATTTTATATCTTGCGTATGATGTTCCCGGATCAGGATTATCTCCGTTCCATGTTGGATCAGGTTCGGGCAGTCTGGCCATTATCCTGACAACACCTTCTGTAATGTCGTCGATATAAGTAAAATCTCGTTGCATCCTGCCGTGGTTGAAGACTTTTATTGGTTTTTCTTCAAGGATTGCTTTTGTAAAGAGAAAGAGAGCCATGTCCGGACGGCCCCAAGGGCCATAGACCGTGAAAAACCTGAGCCCTGTACAGGCCATGCCATATAAATGGCTATACGCATGAGCCATTAGTTCATTTGCTTTTTTTGTTGCAGCATAAAGAGATACAGGATGATCTACATTGTTATGAACCGAAAACGGCATTTTTGTATTTGCTCCATAAACAGAGCTGGATGAGGCAAAAACCAGATGCTTCACATCGTTGTGCCTGCAAGCTTCAAGCAAATTAACAAAGCCTACAATATTTGAATCCACATAAGCATGAGGATTTTCAATCGAATATCTGACACCGGCCTGGGCTGCAAGATTAACTACAACATCATACTTTGTATTATTAAATATTTCTTCAAGACTTTTTTTGTCCGAAATATCCATTTTATAAAAAGAAAAATTTTCAAATGATGTCAGCTTTTCAAGACGGGCTTCTTTAAGCTTTACATCATAATAATGATTTAAGTTGTCGATACCGGTAACATGGCAGCCATTTTTCAATAGTCTCATTGAAAGGTGAAAACCTATAAATCCGGCAGCTCCCGTAATTAGTACTCTGTTAAATTGGAAATTCATATTCAACTCCTGTTCAACCTAAGCTTAGTATTTTAAATTGTGACAAAATTGCTTAATGCACGTTCGCAAAAGACTTTTTGTAAATCTATCTCCGCAAGAGCTTCAGGTGTGATACATTCAAATCAGGAAACTGTTTGAACGCATTAGATATCATTAAGAAAGAACCTGTCAGGATTATGTATTTCTCTATAAAATTTCGCTGGACTGCAATCATATATTTAAATTCGCGGCGAGTTCTTTCTTTATGATATGTTATGCGAGAGTTTTTCATGGTTTTAATGTATTATACCTGAAGCTCGCGCACAGCCGATTTGTTTCATAAGGCTAAAATGTTAAATAATTTTTACTTTCTTGAATCTTTATACCATTTAAAAGTAATCTCAAGCCCTTTTTCAAATAAATAATCAGGTTCAAACCCCAGCGCCGATTTTGCCTGTTCTATACTTGCAACTGATTCTATAATATCTCCCGGCCTTGATGGTATGTATTCGGGTTCAATCTTTAAGCCGGAAAAAAGGCTTATCATATCCCATAGATTGTTTATACTAACATGTTTGCCGGTGCCTATATTAAATATTTGTCCGGCTGCATCATCTTCCGTTGCGGCAAGCAGATTAGCTTTTACAACATCTTTAACAAAAACAAAATCTCTGTACTGTTTTCCGTCTCCGTATATTACAGGAGGCTTTTTTGAAACAGCCTTGGTCATGAAAATCGATATAACACCTGAATAAGGTGATGATGGGTCCTGTCTTGGACCATATACATTAAAATAACGGAGACAGACTGTCTCAAGCCCATACAGGTCATGGTAGATACGCGCATTAAGTTCTCCGGTAAGCTTTTGAACGGCATAAGGGCTCATTGGTTTCAACGGCATATTCTCATGCTTTGGTAAAAGCGGGTCATCTCCGTAAACAGCGCTTGAACTTGCAAGAACAACTCTTTTTACTTTGTTTTTTCGCCCGGCATCAAGAACAAAAAGTGTTCCCATATCGTTTATAAATGCAGAATCAACCGGATTATCTACAGTTTTTGTTACAGATACCATTGCTGCCTGATGGAAAATTACCTCGCAGTTTTTAGCAGCTTCCATTAAAATTTTTTGATCCTGTATATCGCCTTTGTAGAAAGTGATTTTATCTTTTACATGTTTCAGGTTGGAAAGACTGCCGGAAGACAAGTTGTCAAGAACCACCACATCGCAACCTTCTGCAACAAGAGTATCGACAAGATGAGACCCTATAAAGCCGGCACCGCCGGTAACAAGAACTCTGCTCAACCCGAAATTCATAATTCCCCTCTCTTTTTCACCCTTTTACTTGGGTGCATATACTCTTTTCTCCCAAACGGATCATATTTTTAACCAGAATAAACAAAATTTTAATGCCAAAATATTATTATGATCAGTACATATCATTGAAGAAAGAAACTCGCAAACAGTATTGATGCCTTTTACAATCACCTGTACTTTGGATAAACCTGAAAAGTGCTTTGTATGCTTTTTTCTGTCCCATTTATTCTTTCCGGGTGCCTTTTATTTCACTTTTGGCAAGTTTATTGCCGAATTAAAATACAGATAGGCACAATCCACGATTTGGCATTAAAAAAGGGATTAGCCGATATTAGGCTAAGGGTGCGACTTACGGGACGGGATGACTTGCGTGCGTTCTTCAGATTATAAGTTTCTATTGATGAAGCCCTTTGATTTTTTTTTCTATTAGCACATATGAAAAATATTTAAAAGCCGATTATTTTTTAATATATAACGTCCGCAATTCAAGCATCATGGACAAGCGAGGACAGT
>JAJSZW010000163.1:0-5556 GCA_030262895.1 Deltaproteobacteria bacterium
GATAATGGGTAATCCGCCGGTAAAACTTTTGGACAGAGTCAGGCAGAGCATTCGACTGAAGGGGCATTCCATCCGTACGGAAAAATCTTATGTGTCCTGGCTCTGCAACATAGCTGTCCAAAAGACTTTGCAAAAAATCCTATCTTTGCACAAATCATGTTCAAATCCGGCATTGATTCATCTCAGTATTGTCAACCCTGAAAACTTGAAGTTGTCATCAAACTTAAACAGCACTGGAAAATGTTTCAGGTCTTTCTTTTTTAGCTCAAAAGCAAAGTTGCCATAATCCGGCTTGGCGCCCTTTTCTTTTCTCGGGCCGATGCGTATATTTATTGTGTGCTGGTCAATAGAGCATTCAACCCCGCTCTCTTTCAACTGGACGATCCTCTCAGCGGCCATATTGATATCAAGCTCTTTCTTAAAGAGTTTTGATTTATATGAGTTGTGAACATCAACCTTCAGGCTTGCGCCATGAAAATCAATTGAGTCGTACAGGATCTCTGCCTCTTTTTTGGTTCGGAAAGTCTTTTTGGAATCAGGCGCTTTCTTTCTGCCGATTTTTTTGTGCCCTTTTACAGGCAGCAGTATATGTGTTTCGTCAACATTTCTGACTTTTCCGCATATTTTACATACTTCCTTTTTGTCCCTCGTTTTTCTATAGCCATCCCAGTGCCTGCATTGTAATCCAAGAAATTCCCAGGCCATTCCGAGCTGCTGATAAATATTGGCAAACACCTCAAGCTCCTTATCATCAATGCCTTCTTTGTTAAGATAATTATCACTAATATAATCCATGCTTCTAAACAGACTCTTCAACTCTTTTTTTAACCGTTTTTTTTCAATCTCTTTTTTCATTATTCTGTCCTGACCAAACTACTTTTCATGCAGAAATGCATTTGAGCTTCACCAGCGCTTCTTCCGCGCATATTCCAATAATATTAAAATATCATATTAAAAGAATGGAAAAAAAGAAATATAAAAAAGCGCTTGAAAAACTACTGTAAACCTGAGTAGTTACAAAAATATGAAAAAGAACAAACCGGTTGATATATCCTCTTTCAGGCATCTTTATCCGTTTAAGTCCAATTATATGAATTTAGACGGGCTTAAATACCACTTTGTTGATGAGGGCTCCGGCGATCCGATTATAATGATTCATGGAAATCCTACCTGGTCTTTCTATTATCGTAATCTTGTAAGGGAGCTTTCACCTCAATTCCGCACGATTGCAGTAGATCATATCGGTTGCGGACTGTCTGACAAGCCCGACACAAAAACATATGACTACAGGCTGAAAAGCCGTATAAATGATCTGGAAACTCTCCTGGATCACCTTGACCTGAAAGAAAAGCTGACTCTTGTTGTTCACGACTGGGGTGGGACAATCGGAATGGCTTATGCAATTAAATACCCGGAAAGAATTAAGCGAATAATCATAATGAACACCGCGGCTTTTTTTCCTCCGAAGAACAAAAAGCTGCCTATCCGGCTGAGGCTCATAAGGGATGTTTGCCCATTTGCACGCCTTGCAGTGCTCGGTTTTAATGTATTTGCATATAGCGCTCTTTTCATGGCAACAAGAAAGGGGCTCTCAAAAGATGTAAAATCCGGCCTGATTGCCCCGTACAACTGCTGGAAAAACAGGATCGCTACGCTAAAGTTTGTTCAGGACATTCCTTTAAGCGAAAATGACCCAAGCTACAGCCTTGTCAAGCTTGTTGATAAAAATCTGCATAAACTTTCAAATATTCCAATGCTGATATGCTGGGGCAGACATGACTTTGTTTTTGACCTCTCATATCTTTCAGAATGGCGGCGCCGTTTTCCGGATGCAGAGGTTCATACCTTCTCAGATGCAGGCCATTATGTCCTTGAAGATGAACCGGATAAAATCATAGTATTAATTAAAAAATTTTTAAAAAATTACCCAATATAACAAATAGTAACCGTTCACGGCTTGAAACTTGAAATTGGAAATTGGAGAGAGATTAAAATAGAAATTTGGAAGAACAGTACAAAAGCATGAAGGCCAAATTTCTAATTTCAATGTTCCGTAAACGCTTACAAATGCTTCAGTCATTGCATATTCATTGAAAAAACTGTAAACTACCCTGAACCCTGAACCCTGAACCCTGAACCCTGAACCCTGAACCCTGAACCCTGAATCATGAACCCTGAACCTGACAACCTAAGTAGCTGCAATGTTTCAAACCATCTCAGAAGGATGGCAGAAATCCATCCCCACAAAAGAGCTGTTGTCTATCCTGCAGCCCGGGATAAATACGGAAGGGTTGCGTATTCCCATCTATCCTTCCAGCAGCTTGATCGGGAATCTGACTATTATGCTTATGGGCTCGAAAATGCCGGCATAAAACAGGGAACAAGAACTGTTTTAATGGTTAAGCCCTGCATAGAATTCTTTACCCTTACATTTGCAATATTCAAGGTTGGAGCTGTACCTGTTGTTGTTGATCCAGGTATGGGAATCAGCCGGATGCTGCGCTGCCTTGAAGAAAGCCGTCCCAATGCTTTTATAGGCATACCAATAGCCCATGCGCTGAGAAAACTGCGACCAAAATATTTCAAAACAGTAAAAACATGCATAACTGTCGGCAGGCGGTGGTTCTGGAGAGGACTTTCGCTTAAAGATATTCGCCGGACATCCAATAAACCATATAACATTGCGAAAACCAGACAAAACGATATGGCGGCCATACTCTTTACCACAGGCAGCACAGGACCCGCTAAAGGTGTAGTATACACTCACGGCACATTTGATGCCCAGATAAGACACATAAAATCCCATTTTAATATAACTTCTGATGAAATAGATCTTCCCACATTCCCTCTCTTTGCCCTTTTCGACCCGGCTTTGGGAATGACGGCAATTATACCGGATATGGACCCGACAAAACCAGGATCTGTTAACCCTGAAAAAATCATAGAGCCTATTATGAATCAGGGAGTCACTAATATGTTTGCATCTCCTGCCCTGCTGAATCGAGTGGGACGATACTGCAAAAACAAAGGCTTGACCCTGCCTTCGCTAAAAAGAGTTATTTCCGCAGGCGCTCCGGTTTCTCCATCAAATATCGAAAGGTTTGCTTCAACTTTATCTGACGGCGCCGAGATTCATACTCCTTATGGCGCCACCGAAGCAATGCCCGTGATATCAACGGGAAGCAAAGAAATACTGTCCGAAACAGCAGAGCTGAGCAAGAAGGGCTACGGCATCTGTGTAGGCCGTCCTGTCGGCGACCTGGAAGTACGCATAATTGAGATAAATGATAATCAAATCGAAAAGTGGTCGGATGCACTCATTCTTCCTGATGGTGATACAGGTGAAATAACAGTGTCGGGAGATCTGGTCACAAAGCAGTATTTTCGTAAACCAGGCGCGGATGCGCTTTCCAAAATAAAAGAAGGGGATAAGATATGGCACAGGATGGGAGATCTCGGCTGGATGGACAAAAATAGAAGAATATGGTTCTGCGGCCGAAAAAATCAGCGAGTGACTACAAAAAACGGCTTTATGTTCACAATACCCTGTGAGGCTATATTCAACAACCATCCAATGGTGTTTCGAAGCGCTCTAGTCGGAGTCGGTTCTCCGCCAAACCAGAAACCGGTGATATGTATTGAGCTGGAACATGACGGAAAGCAAAAAAGAAAAAAACTTATTAAAAAAGAACTCCTTGAACTTGCAAAAAGCAGTGTCCTGACAAAGGACATTGAGACAATACTTTTTCACAAGGCATTCCCCGTTGATATACGACATAATTCAAAAATTTTTCGTGAAAAACTGGCGATATGGGCTCGGTCAAAAATAACTTGGTAGAATTTGCGGTCGGAAAATAAATTTGCAAGTTCTCTACCTTTTATCAAATAGGTAAACGCCTCGTTATCCCATTTAAAATCAACATTAATATATCTGAGAAGCCGGATAATCTGTTCCTGCCTTTCTGCAGGATTTTTTAATGCTTGTTCAAATACAAATTTTGCTATCAGTTGATGTCTTGAACGATAGGCAAGATCACGCGATATAGCATCTTTATAAACTTTAACTACATGTTCAAGTGGCATTAAAAAATCCTTGGTAAACCTATCAAACGTAATGCCGGAAATTCTTGAAATTAGCCCAGCTCTTACTGGCGCATCTAACCTATGTAGTGTGCAGATATCTAAATATAATACCTGCGCTTCTTGTGGGATTATGTTTTTATATTCATCATATACAAGTTCTTCAAAGCTTTTTCCTGTAGTTGCCTCATGAAGCGCAACAAGTAGCTGCCTCTCTGCTTCAAACTTAAAGCGAGCTTTTCTTTCCTCCATTGTGAAATTGGATAAATGACCGAGGCAGTTATATTGCTCTAATTTGGAAAGTAATATTATGATTTCTTTTTCTGACAGATCACGCAATTCAAATTCTTGATTTAACAATGGAGATAGATCACTTCCATAAACATTCCATTCATTTGACCTTGCACCAAAAATAAATGTTATTGGGATTTCATTTTTGTTAAAATATTTGAGAGTATCTATAAAATCAGGCAAATGATCGAGAATATTATCAATGAAAACAACCATTCGGTTATTAACAAGGTTAAATAGCTCTCTAATAATATCCGGTCTAATTAATCCGCCTTCATTTAAATAAAAAACAAGATTATCATATTCATTTGCTGATTCGAATGCTGTTCTTTTTAATGTTACATTTTTACCACTTCCCGCATGACCTTTCAAAAGGTAACAAATTGGTTTTTTATGTATTGGCTCGTTAAGAACACATTCTAAAAGTAAATCATCAGTAATTCTTCTACGTACATCTAATTCCTGGTCGTAGACACCCCACTTATCGCTAAATCCCTGATAAAAATCTTTAGGTTTGACGCCTTCAATCGGCATACCTTTATAAATATGATTTAGTTCATTTTTGAGATAATGTATTAACTCCCCTGAAGGCGACAGGTTGGTTGAAATCCATTTCGATATCGATATTTCATCTCGATTTATTAATGTAGATAGGACTCTATTATTGGGAGAAATTTTTTTATTAAGTTCAATAAGAAAATTCTCTAAAGTGAGTTTAATTACTTCAAAACTTCTACCCATCCAGACATCACGATCAAGCCTATCTATCGAAGGTTTAATTAAGGCATATTTAGGTCTTGAAATACCTAAGTCATTTAAATCAAAAAGGATGTGTTGTATATTTGGGTCTTCTATCTCATACCCACAAAAAATAATTGAATGTTCCAATCCCCACTCTTTCAAGTGTGCAAATAAACGCTTTCTGTTTTTATTATATTTAGCGTATTCTTCACTTGCCAAAATTAAAGGGAGATTATTGTCATTTATTCTGGTTAAGCAACCATGTAATTTCAGATATGGTAATAATGAGGGGTCACTAATTTTTTTACTAAATTCATCGTCGTTTGAGATAACGGGGCATAATGTCTGAAGGCGTTCCTTTTGGTTTTCATAGGCACGTTCCAAAACCAAGTCATAATTTGTTGTGAAAATGGCATGCCATCTAAACAATGGGATCAGTTCGTG
>JAJSZW010000163.1:5566-6911 GCA_030262895.1 Deltaproteobacteria bacterium
TGGCTCTTTGCATAATCAGCCACCCTGCTTAATGGCCAATCTTTTTTCTTACCTCCAAGGAATTTATCAGATATTAAGTCTCGAAGCTCATTCCCATTTACTGCCTTTCCACTTTTTGTGGAAGCCGCACCAATTGTTGCACCTGCGCCTAAAAATAATATTGCTTCTCCATTTTGTATCTTCTCAATTAGCCAGTCAGATAAGAAATCTTCATGCATTTTAACCTCATGCTTATAATATTTTCTACTGGTATAGTACACCCTTCCCATGCCCTCAGTGGCGGCGGCGCGACAGCGCGGCCGTCCAATGGAAGGCTTTGTTATACGCTGATGCACAATTATGTCCAGGCCCGACATCCTGCACACGCTGAACATACTCATGGAACTCCGGATATAGCTTAAAATACTCAGAATGCTTCGGCCACTCTTTCACCAACAAAGGCGAACATAGGTTATGTTCAATTTCTATTTCCCAGATCTTCCATACTTGCACCTCTACAAGTCCTTTTATATATAAATAAAACTCCTGCGAGCAAAGATGCAAATAGGCGTGTAACTTCTTGGAAAGGTCATCGTTGTTATCGGGGAAGGGATAATCTTTCACATTTCTGTTATTCCATACCTCATTCGGCATTTTCTCAATTAAGGAGTCGTACTTTTCTGTATATGCAATAAAGGATTGCGCGCTTAACTGCTTATTGTTTCCCCGTATCGCGACAAGGAGACCAAAAAGTGTAACGGTTATAGCAATCAGCGCTATTATGTCAGCAACTCCCATCAGGGTCCTCCCTTTGCTTTAATATGGCTAAGTATTAGGTCAGCTCTTTTTTCAACTGGCATTACCGGAACATGAATAACGTTGTACCCCAAGGATTTATAGTCTTTTTCTATCCACTCTTGTATAAAGATAGAGCTGTTATCATTCTCGATCCGAGCATAATCAATTTCTAAGGGCAGCCGATCTAATAAGAATATTGTCTTGTATCTAAAATGGAAACATTGTCTTAGAGCTTCGTTCGGGTCTATACCAGATACTCGATAGTAGGTAATGCTATCTGGAACGCCACGATCAAAGAATATTGTTTTCTCCGATGGGGTTCTTCTTTCGAGGGAAAGCTTTTTATCTATTATAATTCTTTGGAATTCGGATTCGTTTTCACGAATTTGACTTATATCCAATCCTTGATCTCGCCTTGATTCAATATAGACCCTCGCCATTTCAGGTATCCATCTTATTCCGTGTTCTCCTAACTTCTTTAAGACCGTAGTTTTTCCAGAGCAAGGAGCACCGGTAATGACTATCCACTCCGTAGCTGTTTCGTAAGAACGAGTTAAGAGTTCTCGTT
>JAJSZW010000164.1 GCA_030262895.1 Deltaproteobacteria bacterium
AGTCACAAGACATAGCGAAAATTCCTTTTTTGATAAAGTAATATTCGCTATTCGAGCATTTTGTAACCAACTTGTCTATAACTTTTTTCAGAAAACTTGTTTTTTTATTTATTAGTCAATATTCTATTCAGATGTTGTATCTGATGGGTCAGTTAGGGAAGTTATTTCGTCCTCGTTCCTTATCTTGGCATACAAGATTCTCATCTCCGCATAACAATATACTCGGCATAATAACTAAACTCGCTACATAATGACACCATAATTTTGTCATTGTTTTCACTACGATCATCATACTGACAAGCTGGATCGTCTTACTGCTATCCTCTGCAGCATTTTTTGTAACAACCGATCTGATCTCGTTTCTTCGCACGATGATAGTAGAAGATCTTTCGATCTTGGCGGAAGAATAACCGGGCTTGACAAATGTGTTTTATGGTTGATTGTTAACACACATAAGTCAAGCCTGACCCCCATCCTGAGTTTAAGTAAAAGGATGTCTGATGAAATTCAACTGAGTCTAAGGTGTCTGAAAATTCCATTACGGAGCTGTGCGTCGTCCCTTGTCTGGAGAAGCAAATTCTTCAGAGAAAAGACCTTCCGAGCGATCTTCATGCACTTAGGAGCGTGTCCGGAAATTCCATAAATTTTCAGACACGCTCACAGGCCTGTGGTCGTCCCTGGCCCAAACCTCCCCTCCCATCTTAAGTGCCGAGCCCGGTTTCGACCAAAGCCTTCCCGATCTGACAAAGTGCGGTTCAGCCGTTGCAGTGCACCGCTGTCGATATGCCCGGAAGCTCGCCCTTAGTCATTTTTGCAGCGGCAGATTCAAGGCCTCGCATCAGCTAAGAGTCGGCTACCGGAACCAAAACTCTTAAGCGCGCCCTCGAGGTCAGCCGAACGAACCGGACAACTGTCGACACAGGCTCAACGGCTGGAAAACCCCGTTAACAGGTAAATGAAAGAACCCCTTCTATTTCCTACGCCGGCCTCCCCCTGAAGCCCGGTCAAGCAAGGGGGAGCCGCCTACGCTACGCCTACTTAACTAAAACGCGCCTGCTCTTCCAGCGCCGCGCGGCTCCCTCCGCCTGCTCCATGTCAACACGCCCAGTGCAGGTCCCACCAGCAGAACAAGCGCAGGGGGCAAGGGCACAACCGTCACGCTCGCCAACATGTCCCCAGTGGCATTAATGATATTAAGGTCCTGGAGGAAGGGTGCCTCGTCAATATCGAACGAAGCAAACGTCGGACTACCCAAAAAAATTTCAAAGATCCCCGGCGCCAGACCGGTGACCTCCAGGGTCGCAAGGAGGCGGTCAGCGCCTTGATTGCTCGAAGTGAGCGACACAATCGCTTGCGTCCCAACAATGTTGCCAGCAGTGGATGTCCAAGTCGGGCCGCCCACAGAGGTGAGTGTGGCGTCCGCCACGGATCCGAACCCAATAAAATCAAATCGCCCCTCGAAGACCGACGCCTCTTCCATGGATACTGCATCAAGTTCCAAGACGATATCCATCGACGTTGCCTCCCCGATTTCGATCAGATCCTTCGCGGCACTCGCCGTAATGGTCGCAGCATTTGCTGCTCCGACCCAAGTGGCCATCCAACCAACGATCACGCCAACGATAAAACCTCTCCAATTCATCATTATTCTCTCCTCCTTTCTTTTACCACCAGTTAATTATCCACGCGACAGCCTTCTCATCTGGCTTCGCAACTAAGGTCGTCCTTACTGAGCTCGCCCACCACAAACCTCTGGATGAGGCGCGCATCCAACGTATTGCATTTTCCATCGCCCGTGGTGTCACACAGCGAGGCGCAGGCGATTTCGCCTGTGACACAGCGTTGGATGAGGCGCGCATCCAACGTGTTCACGAACCCATTGCGGTCGAAGTCGCCGCATTCGCATTCATTCGGAATACCGTCCTCATCGGTATCGAGCTGCGTGATATCGCTTTGAGCGAATCCGGGGCAGAGGTCGGCCTCGTCGCAGATGTTGTCGCCATCCGCGTCTTTGCCGGGCAGGCAGTTGCAGACATCGCCCCGCCCGTTCAGGTCGAGATCCGTTTGATCCGGATTGAACGTCGCAATGCAGTTGTCACAGGCATCGCCAATACCATCGCTATCGTAGTCCGACTGGTCCCGATTGGGGATCTCGGGACAGTTGTCTTCCGGCGGAAAGATTCCGTCCCCGTCGGCGTCGCCGTTCTGCGGACTGGTTTCGAATTGGTTGATCGACACCGCAATTGCCTTCTGCAAATATTCAAGCTCCTCTCCCACGTTGAGGACCGCACCCCCGGTCATGTCTGCCAGCTCGGCAAGGGGATCAATGTCCGCGCTCATCACCGCCTTAGGTATCTCCACCGACGATAGACCACTGATGAACGTAAGGCCAAAGAACATATTAAGTGCGGACTGCGCGGCCATCTCGCTCAGCACATCCGTCCGCCCAGCAACGGGCGGCGCACCCGGAAACGGATAGTTCGGTTCCACATCACGGTCGTGGAAGGTCACGGGGTGTGTGAAGTGGTAGATTACCGTCGGGTAGAGCTGCCCCAGGGACACCTGGGAAATCTCACCCAGGTCGGTGTAGTTTACCGGAGGAGTAAGCTCGCGACCATCGCCAGTCAGAACCTGGAAGATTGCCTCGTACTGCGACTCAGGGGAATCTAAGCCACCTGTGCCGGCTGACGGGTCCGTCATGGTGGCAAGATTAGATAAGGCGAGCTGAAGAGTAGCGACACTTGGATCGAACTGGGTCTCCACTCGGTACGCCCACTCATTAGAATTGCCGTGCGGGGCAAACGGGAAGTCAAAGTGCGATGCGAGCGCGAATCGCGCATTTGAGTCGAAATCCTTCCAGGATTGCGCGATGATCGGGATCTGATCCGCCCAGTTCTGTTGCAACGCGCCCGTGCTTCCGGTGAGGTCCATCAGGAAGACGATATCGGTGCCGAATGGCGGCTGAATGCCCCAGCCAATGTCCTCGAGGAGAGACACAGCCAAACCCGGCTCATGATTGACGCCGCTGATGCTCGGCTCCATCGACTCATTAGGAAGGAGATCTTCACTAAAATGAGATACGGATGATCCAGGTTCGGCGATAGCGGGAGCGTGTATCCGCACCGATCCCCCATTGAGTCCTGCGGTTAGCGGGATTGCAGCCGCGTCGGCCGTGACATTCGGACCGGTCCACACGAGGTTCGGGTCAGATCGGCTGGCGACGACCCGCTGCGCGTCGGTCATCGACGGATAATCGGATGGCATCGCCCCCACTTGTTCGAGAAAGATCATGTAGACGTCATTGAGACCAAGTAACTTCGCGCCGGTGAGTAGATCCACAAAAGGCAAGAATCCGAGGCAGTGGGTGAGCTCATGGACAACCACCGTCACGAAATCAATCTGGTTGGCCGGTGGGCTGCCATCGAGACCGAAGTACCAACCAGTAATGGTGGCGAGGCACGCGGGATCATCGTCGATATCACTATTGAATGTGGCACTCGCATCTGCGGTGGTTGGGTCGAGGTCAATACCGGCGATCGCATTCGCGAGAGCTTGGACGTACCAGGTGTTCGGCAGCGGAGCCCCGGCGAAGTCACGATGTACGGTGTTAGGCCCGGCCAAACCGAGAACCGCGCTCGAGGCATTGCACGGCAGGGGATCGAACTGTGCGTCGATTTGGATCTCCACGTCGGACTGGAGACTGCTTCCCCAAAGGAATGCCGCATGGCGGAATGCGATGAGACGCGCTTGGCCCAACGTGGTAGCAGGATTTCCGCCCACGGCCGTGAAGGATGTGGTATCATTGAATCCTTCGCCCGGCCCATCGAGATTGTTTACCGTGATGGTGGCCACGGCAAGGGCCAGAGAGGCGGACATAAGACAAATCGCGAAAATCGCGAGAGAGAGACTGAGTAACCGTTTCATGGTGTATCTCCTTTTCTTATCATGATAGGCTGACGGTGCCGGCTGAATCGCGGCAGCGACTGCCGCAGCTATTCGCTAATGGAGCGGGATGTGTGGCCATCTACCACCTCTACCGCCTCTACCACCTCTACTACTGGGCGTCCTGTCTCGTCTATCGTCGCAGTGGCAAGGCTCTGAAAACGACCGTTGAGACGGACAACTATACCCGACAAGGCATATTCTTCCACAAGCCCCTCAGCCGAGGTACTGACCCGTTCTCGGATGGATTCGGGAACCGGTACGACGTCGGGAGGGGGAGGGTCGGGACTTTGTGCCATCGCCGAAGAAGACAATAAAAGACAGCCAAGGATCACGGAAAGTGTCGTTCTCATAAGTATCCTCCTTTTTGTTGAGCTGAATCGTTTAGGCAAGGGACGCGCAGAAGGCAGAAAGTTGTACTCACTGCGTTTCCCTAAGCCCCCCTATGATCCAACCGACTGATAGGGCAGTTTTTGCGACCGCACTAGAAAAACGGGCAACATACGCATGTATCTCATTCGAACTCCAGCCCGTTCAGTGCGCTATGCGGGCGTCACAAAAATGAGAGTGTTGCAACTAGCCGCATCGATCGTGTGGAGATTTTGAAAAAATAAAAAATTTTTTTTAAAATAACATCCTAATAGCGTTTTTGTCAAGAAAAAAATGAGCGCTTGTCAAGAAAAAAGATGGTAGCACTAAATATCGTGTGAAATAAATAAGATATAAATGTGGCATAAATTCGTACATAGCTCTCCTGTAAGCAATGGCATTCACTTAAATGTAAATAGCTTCAAAATTTTTCAGATAGCTATAACTATTTAATTTTTTAGATAATAATAAAAAAATTTATAATTCTTCTTGACTTTATAAGGATGTTGAAAAGTAGGCTGTTATTGCCTGATTAAGGTTCCCCATCAAGCGTATTCGCCGTATTTTTTGTTAACAGAACTCAAGAAGTATACCAAAAGCAGGGATTTAAAAGTATACCAGGTAGGCATTGGCACGTAGTTGTGCGAGATCGCACTTTTTCAAAAGCGCGGATATCCGTTAAGAGGCTTTTCACAAAAAGCCTTTTCATGTTGCAAATGTAATTGAGTTATTTTTGCTTTCTTCTATAACTTGGCCCTCCCATGATTAGGACTTCTGAGCTGTGGACGAGCCGGTCGGCTATCGCTGTGGCTACAGTGGTGGAGTCAAACACTTTCCCCCAATCAGCAAAAGGCAGATTAGTCGTCAGCAATGTGGACTTTTTCTGATGTCTTTGGCTGATAACCTGGAAAAAGAGGTGTGAACCCTGTTCTCCAAGAGATAGGTACCCTATCTCATCACAAATCAAAAGTTCCGGGGATTGATAATACTCCTATTAAAAAGTTAGGCCCTAAAATCACCCGTTTTCTCCGACGTCGTTATTGTTAACCTCCTATTTTTATTGAAGGTTATATTTTAGGCGTGGTTTTAGAGCTGAAAAAATGTGGTGCAGAAAATATTGCGGATATGGTAAAATATCACATGACAATGTGCTGACAAAGTTTTATAAAAGTGGTGCTTAAAATGCAGCAGAAAATGGGTTGGGTCGGTTGCATCTCAAAACCGAGACATCACGACTCTTATGATCAGTATTGTTTTTCGAAGGATTTTTATGTTTCCTATAATTTCAAAAATGAAGAAGGAGTCGGGCACCTATGAGTATTTGGTTATTAGCGAGTCAATTCACGTAAAGGGAAAGGGATAACGATCAGGAACATAGCGAATTTGGGGTTTGGGGTTCGGGACGTTCATTAGTTTATAAGTTGACACAGGGCGCTTGAACTATTGTGTCGAGCCTTTACGTTGTGGGCGAAGACTGATACAAATTGTGAAGAAACAGACGAATGCAGCGAAACGGCCTGTCGGAGTAAGGATGGCGGCATATAAAGAAGGAAGTGCAGATTGAATTGCGGTTTTTTATCATATTTTATCTTTTACCATTCATACCAATTATGACACTCTTTACTTAAAAAATTCTTCATTTCCTTTTTTCTTTGTTATTATTACATCTTTTTTCCATTCTTCTAAGATATATCCAAAGCTTTCTCCAGGAACATCAGTAGCCCAATCTTTGAATTCTGATCCTGAGTCTTCTTCGTATTGATATATTCCTTTTAAAATCCCCATACAGTAAAGCTTGGCTTCCTGATGCATTATTAATACAACTCTTGAAGGAATGGCTCTAATGATTCTTCAAACATTTCTACTGCCATATCCTCTGGTGAAGTATAGCCATCCCTTTTTGGACCTGCACGATCCCACAATTCATGAACATCAATCCCATCCAATGCGTCAAAAACTTCGTCGCAAACCGCTTCAACATCAACATTCCTAAATAATTCTTCAGCTAATTCGACAATTCTCTTTTTTAGTTTTTTGTCAGTTTTGGCGATTTGCTTCAGAATTTCTAAAGCCTCACTTGGTGATATCTTATTGAATATGTCGTTTTCCATAATTTTTTTTTGCAACCGTCTTGTTGGGAGGTCATGGTTCCTCGTTATCAGTCATATACTCCCACATTTCATTTTGATGCAACCAGATTGGATCTGCGTTCCTTCGGATGAACTCGTCCACATCCATGCCGTCGATGGTTGGCGGTCGCTTGAATCGCTTCTGCTTTCCATTGATGAAGATGGTCATGTATTCTTTCTGCCGGCGTTTCTTTTCTGCCTTTTCAGCGGCAGTGAGTTTTCTTTTGCGCTTTGCCATGATGGATACCGAAATGAGCGGTTTTTGGAGCAGCGAAGCTGCGGAAAAAATCCGCTCGATTGAGTTGTGTACGCCCGGCATGGGCGTGAACTTATGGGGTGACCTGTCCGCTTTGGGCGGGAAGCCCCCTGTAGGTGAATCCTGTTAATATGCTGAACACATTAA
>JAJSZW010000165.1 GCA_030262895.1 Deltaproteobacteria bacterium
TTAAGCTATTTTTTACTCGATCTGCGCCGATTTCTTGCGCATAAAGGCTTCGCAAAAATCCTCGACATATCCACTGATATGCCTGCGGTTTTTGCAAATCCTTATGCATCAAGATCCCAGCACATATCTTCGCAAAAAATCGCTCAACTTAGGTTAAATTGATGCAAAAGCGCAAGAACTAAGGTCAAAAACCGCAAAAGAAAAAAACGCCGCTTAATCAGTCACAAGTATTTGAAGATTAAAAAAAACTCGCTGGTGTGGTCAGTCTCTACGTTTTGTTATACTGGATATGCTTTCATACCAGCTTTCATTGCGCCTTCAATAGTCCCATCAACCAATTCACTTCCAGAAAAAAAACATTCATCAGGATCATATATTTCTGAACTCCATTTAAATATTGCAAACTCCCATTCGCTGATTTCTCTAAAATATTCCATACGGCTTACAGGCTCTTTTTTACCATATGCAATCCTGTCAAGATAAAGGAATCTTCCTTGAAATCTGGCAATGTAACGAACGTCTGTGCCTTTAAGTTCCTGTTGGTTGAATTTTTCTACGATTGCGGAAACATTTTCTCGTATTTCATCAGGTATCAGTTTTTTTTCCATAATCAATCTTTGCCTTGAAGTATAATGTGATGTTATTTGTCTCAATGTTGGGTGTAGCTTGCGAGTGAGATTCCACAACATGCCTGAAAAGCGCTCAATAGCTGTCTTTTAAAAGTCGTAGAATTTTGGTTTGGGCGATAGCCTTTAGCTTACCCGCCTAAGATTACTTTCTGATGGGCCAGATCCAGGTGGTTTACCATGGCCTTTATTTTCAAGCGGGCTTCACGATCACCTTTTTCTGCCATGATTTTTGCCATCTCTTCCTGCATTTCGGTCTCCGGCGGTTTCCAGCCATATGCTTTGGCGTGGAAATGGATCAGTTTTTCAGACATGGTTTCCCATTCTTTGCTTGATAGATCGTGCAGGCGATAGATGTTTAAATTCTGCCAGGACTCAGCGTAATTTTCTTCAAAATAGGGAAATTCCTGTTCATTGCGAAGATATACACGGTCGTAGTCTTCCCCCTGAACCCGCGTAAAGAAGTCGTCGGTAAAGGCGAAAATGGGATAGAGTCCGGGCAGAGGAGAGGCAGACGAAAAGAATTGATTCAAAATAGTGTAGCTTTTCCGGCGCACGTTGATGCGTAGCTGGGCAATGGATTCACCTTCATCAAACAGCAGAACCCAGCCTTTAAACCCTGTTTTTTGAAACATGGCTGACAGGCCGCAGATTGCCTCAAAATATGGTTCCCATCCTTTGCAGACCAGGGATGCGTCTTTGTAAAATGGAACCTGTCGGTACTTCATGGCATGACGGAGACGAAACACGGGCAAGCTGTTTCCGTTCAGGGCATTGGCGAGGAGCCAGGGAAACTCTCGGGGCCGGAATGTGGTATGCTTTTTTAAGCCTTTTTGCCGGTTGGAAAGCGGTATGTTATCCTGCGCCATGGCCGTTAAAATGGCTTTGAAAAAATGAGGCATGGATTCCGGGATGATGTCCAGCGGCCCGGCGCTGTTATTTTTCCAGGATATTTTTTGTTTGCCGCTCAGGTCTTTCCACCATTTTACCAGGGATGACTCGCTATCCGGAAAAGAAATTTGACTCACCAGGGCATGGTAAACCTGCCGGAAGTCATAAAACGGAATTTCCCTTGGATCAAGGTTGATCTGACTGGTAACGAACCCCTGTGCCAGAGCCCGTTGACGAATATAGGTAAGACTATGGGATTTACCCTGGCCATAGGCGCCGCAGACACAAAGGTGAGTGGATTCATTTTTCTCCAGGGTTTTAACGCCATGGTCAAATATACTGTTTAATTGCGCTTCATGGGCAGTTAACAGCCTGACACCAAAGGGATCGAAAAGCCCCTCCCGCAAGCGTTCCACCGCCCTTCTGAGTTTGAAATTACCGGCGCTTTCCAGTAGCTGGATAAAATTGTCCTTATCCATTGGTTACTTATCCCAACTGGGCTGCAGTTGTTCCATCTTCTCTTGTTCCATTTCCTGCTGACTGGAGACGATATGCTCGGTAAGATCAAGTGTCTCTGCCGGATCTTCGCCCTGTTCGGCCATATCCAGAATTCGAATGACCTGTTTGACAAAAAGCCGTACCTCGCTCAAGAGCCCCATCTTCTCCTGATTTTTACAGATATCCTCAAGAAGCTTGTCCGGCCCAGACTCTGCAGCGTTCCAGCGATAAGATATCTCGTGAATACGACGCAATGACTGCCCCAGATCGACCAACTCGCCCGATTTCAACGGTGTTCGATGCAGATCGATCAAAACCCCGCGATAATTCAGACGCTTCTGCTGACCGATGGAACGAACACGGCTCCATAACGCATCGTAGGATTTAAATCCCTTTTCAGACAGCAATACGTCCGGGATGATGGAAAAAAAGATATGGAAATACTCAGACTGTTCGGTATTGTCTATCAGCAGCCGCACGTTCTCGTAAGCTGCGTTGCGCACTGAGGCGGACTGGGCGATGACCGTCTCCAGTTCATCTAACAGCAGAATAAATCCTTTATAGTTCAGATAACGTAGAAAGGCATTCAGGGAGTTGAGCATCTGCTTGCTGTTGGCCTTGTTCACTACTTCAAAAATTCCGAAGGGCTTAAGTTCCCGTTTGGTTGCTTTGCCTGCCTCGAACCAGTGGAAAATGATCTCCCTGTTTGTGATGCGATCTTCTTTATGTTCTCCTTCCATCAATGGCAAAAAACGATTATGCGCCAGGGCCACAAGCGCATTGGCAAAATTTACGTTCATGCCCGGCAGATTGCGTAAGGTTTCGGCCATATCAGCAATTTGCTCTGTTGAAGGAGGAGTGTCATTTTGAACCAGAGTGCCTAACCATTGGCTCAGGAGATTTCGAATTCCAATGCCCTCAAAACGACCGCGAAGCTGACGCGTAATAGATTGATAGACGGCTTCAAATTTGTGAATGGGAACTTCCCGCGTCAACACGACAAAAGAGACGGCAAACCCCTGTTGCAACGCAAGATGACGAATTATTGACATAAAATGAGTCTTGCCGTCACCATAATCACCACTGAGAAAGCGGACTTTGGCCCCGCCTTCGGCAATATAATTTTTCAGATCATCCTCAATAAAAGTGAGCCAGTTATCGCGGCCAACAGTAAAAAAAGGCACATAATCGGCCGGCACGCTCCCTTTTCGAAGTTCTTCAATAATTGATCTGGCCTGAAATGGTTCTAACTGATCAATTTCTTTCATAGGTATCATGTTTCATTCTCCAGAAACGAAATTCCTGAAATCTGCCGACGTTCGCCATTGCTGTCAATAAGCCAGAGAGAATAATTACGCCCCGGATCCAGCCTCAACTTCTTGCCGTTCGAAGCTCCGCCGATACCGGCCTCGAAATAACGCCATAGATCCACGCCAAACTGTTCCAGACTGTAGCCCCGGAACTTGGCCTTATCCATATTGGTGAAAAACGTTTTGCTTTGCAGGGAAATCACATATTTTAGATAAAACCGTTGAATGGGAACCGGATTGCCTGGGGAAATATTATCCATTTTGCTGATTTCGGCATACGTCTCGTAGAGGCCGTCAATAAACCTTTGAGGATCAAAAGGCCGGTCATAAAGTTGTTTTTTTACACGAAGGGCGGCAGTAACGATACGACGGGGATCAATGGATTTCAGTATCTTCTTGTTGATGGTGGTAATGCGTTTGCTGAAAGCAATCTCCCCGTCAATGCCTTTAAGCACGCTGAAACGGGGAAAATCAATTTCAACAGGCAGCCCTGCTTCTTCTGCCAGCCGGTTAAGGTCTTCGATAAATTCCAGCCTGTATCTTTCCACCTGTTCCCTGGCGTATTCCCGCAAGCTGTCAAAGACAGGTTTACAGTCAGTCAATGCCTCTTCCTGTTCCACGTTTTCAGCCATTTTTGTACGAAGCAGTTCATCCAACTGGAGAAAATCATCTCGCATTGCACAGCGGATACACTGCTTTAAAAAATCGGCCAGGCGTTGACCGCGATTCAACTCCTGCTGGAATGGACGAAGTATCCCCTTCAATTCTTCCTCGGTGTTTTGTAAAAAAGATTCTTTATTCATTGTTTTTATAGCTCACTCAAAAATAAAAGGATGTAAAAAATTGATCTTTTGGGTTCGCTCAAAAATAAATTTACTTTTTAGGGTGTCGAGGCACCCGCATGACAAGGCGCGAGGAGGGCGAATAGCTGGCCTATTTAACCGACGAGCAACGCAGTCATGCGGGATGAATCGGCTCAATAAAATGTGAAGTTATTTTTGAGCGAGCCCTTAGCCTTCAATCATGAAGGGGGCGATTCACCAAAATAATCTCCGGCAAAGTGGAGACTTTGTAATTTTAATTATTAACCACAGACCCACACGGACACACACTGATTTTCATTATTTTATTTGTGCCTGTCTGTGTGGGTCTGTGGCTAAATATAGATAAATGGAAATTCCCATACTACAAAATATATTTATCATATGAATCATCCTGAAACAACTGAAAAATAAAACTAACAAAACTAGCAACGTCCCCCTCCACTTCACCAATTGTTGAAAAGGTTTCCAAGATAAAATAGCGGTCAAATATATATTGTCGCCAGGCAAACAACCGGAACGCGTCATGGCCCTCAGTGTTTTAGCTTATTGGGCTGTTGGGGAATTGGATAATTCCCATTCGTGAAAAAAAGCATGCCACCTTGTGACCTGCAGCCGACATTCCCAAGCTTACACTGATTTGGGATTCTATAACCAAACATCTCGCAAGAGAAAACAAAAAGTTTGTTTTTTCTGCCATTAAAAAAAGCGCCCAGGCCAGTGACTATGAAAATGCCCTGGTCTGGCTCGAAGATACCGGCCTGATCTATCGGGCAAGAGCGGTCGAAACCGCTAAACATCCACTCATGCATTATGCGGACGTAAGTTGTTTTAAGGTATATGCCATGGATGTTGGATTGCTGGGAGCCATGGCCGGTACACCTGTTGAGCTGCTGGTGCAGGGGAAACGACTTTTCAATGAGTATGAGGGGGGCGTTTGTAGAAAATTATGTTGCCCAGCAACTGGTTTCACATTTTCAACAACAGCTCTATTACTGGCGAAGTAAGGGCGGAAAGGCCGAGCTTGACTTTCTCTGTGAATTCGCAGACCGGATCTGTCCGCTGGAGGTTAAAGCAGGCATTAATCCAAAGAGCAAAAGCCTTCGCTCATATGATTTACAATTCAAACCGCCTCTGCTCGCGCGGACAAATCTGCTTAATTTCAAAAAGGATGGGAAAATATACAATCTACCGCTTTACGCCATATCGCTGTTGTCCGAATATCTTTTGCAATCGTAACAAATCGGAGGCACACGCCCATGAAATTATGCGTTTCTTATTCTGTTTAAGAGTGATGAACGGATACTGGGAGACAGCGATTTCGTCGAAAAAGTGCTGCAGAGAAAATGGAAAGCAAGGAAAAAAAGATCTAAAACGGTAAAGCAAAATTTATTTCTCTTGAAGAGTTAAGAGCGAGTCGTAACTCATGAGAATTAAAGATGTCGCTACATTGAAAGAGGTTTGCTCTGTTTTTCTTAGTATAAATAATCAGATAGCGTACATCAACAGGATATGAAACGCATATTTTCATGGGCGTCCCGCTGGGTCCCGGATTTTCATGGGCGTCCCGCTGGGTCCCGGATACCTGTATTTTCACCGCAAGATTCTAAAAAGGAATTTGGCCCCTTTGATTATCGGTGCCCCCATGTTCGCGCAAGCCCAGCCACCGAAGTTTTTACGATCCGATGAAGTAAAAGCGTTGTTTGCAGGGCTGTCCACAGACAATTGCAAAGAGCTTCGAACTTCAGCCATGGTTCACTTGGGATATACGCTGGGCCTTCGTCCCAAAGAGATCGGTCTGATCCGGCTGGATAATATCTCATTTGTTCAGGGTGAAATAAGTCTTGCGGATCGAAAAAGCGCCAATCCCATCAAGCTTCCTTTGCCCGAGATTACAATCAAGGCTATTGCCGCATATATTGTGGGATGCAGGCCTGAAAGTGATCACCGTGAGCTGTTTTTAACCTTTCGTGCTCCAGTAAAACCAGTCACTGCGGCAACAGTCAGTCACGACATCACGGCTGCCATGCGAAAGGCCAATCCTTCGGCATCAGCTTACTGGCTCAGACATACATACGCTCAAAATTTGCTGGAAAGCGGCGCATCCATTTTTGAAGTCAAACAGATGATGGGCCATGACAACGTTCAGTCCACAAAACGTTATCTTCATATCCACACAAAGTTAATGCGCAAGGAGCTGTTTGATGAAACACTTTAAAAGTTCCCTGGCCCAACAGATGGAAGAATATATCTCTTATCGCCTATCTCTTGGCTATACGGATCGTAACCTTAGAGGTCAGCTTTGGCGGCTTCGATCAATACGTATGTGACAAAAAAGCTGGTCCGGATGACCTGAGACTTCCCTTTTTCCTTGAACTCAAAAAGAAGTTCAAAGAAAAACCGCAATCATTTAATGCAATTTTATTGGCTATACGCGGATTCTTTAATTACCTCGTTCGCCGGCAAATCATAGATGAAAATCCTGTAATCGATATTTGTTCGTATACACCGAATGCCTTTATCCCATTTATATTCTCACCAGATCAAATCGATAAACTGCTTGTAATAATCCAGAGAGC
>JAJSZW010000166.1 GCA_030262895.1 Deltaproteobacteria bacterium
TTTTTCTCATCGTCTTTGAGATCCTAAAGATTATTGTACAGGTAACCGTTTTATTTCAATACGTTTACCTTTTTATCACAAAAACCTACAGCAACCCTGTAAGGAGATTCTCCAACAAGGTCTCCTTCTACGCCTACAGGGTGATGAGATACATCACCCTAAACGAAAACACGTTGCCTTTTCCTTTTGCTGATTTCCCGGAAGAAACCGAAGCGCCTGAGTCAGAGGTCCGCTTCGAATAGATTGGGCGTTGATTCCGAACATGTCCACTTGTTGCCTATGGGAATGCTTCTGTTGCAGATGACTTAATAAGGGCTCACGTGAGCCGCGTCTCTTCACCTATTCAAGGGCTCCCGATTTATTCAACATTGAGTATGATTGAAAATGAATTAAACAACACCCACGCTGTGTCTCCTTCCTTTAGGCCAAGGCGCCGCCTACTTTCCTCTGTGACCACTGAACATAATTCGGTACCATCCGGGAGCGATACTATGTATTCGGTGGTGATTTTACCACGAATGACATTGGATACCGTTCCTTTAAGCCGATTTTCAGCACTGCTCTCAGGTTCTGTATCGCCTTTGCTCAAAATGACCCAGGGTGCTTTTATTTCTGCTACAATAAAAAAATTTGGCTTTAGTTGCAAACGTTTGAGACTTTCATTGGTGATCACAGTAAATAGTGAGTATCCGCCAATGGTCTTCATTTCAACTCCAGTCTGAATATCGCCTTTTCGGATATGCATGATCTTGCATAAAAATGTATTTCTTGCACTTGTTTTTCTTCGGCTTTCTTTATCCACATAATATTGGGTTATCTGGCGTATATCTTTGTTGGAAAATTTCAGAAGCGATCTCGTCAAGCCTGGCGTCGAAAGTCCGAGGATCTTCTGGACTACCATTGTTGGTATATTGCTCCGCAAGAGTTCAATAGACCTTGACCGCCTGATTGCATTTGGGTTGCCGTACTCTTTGGGAAACCCGCATTCTTGAGCTCGCTCGTAAAGCTTCCGCCTTACATGTCCCGGGTCAATTTTAAAAAGAGAGGATAGGAATCCGGAAAATTTCGGGTTATTCAGGACTTCGTTAATTTCGCTTGTAAGATCTAACGGGATATGCACATCACGCAATTCCGGTTTGTCCTTACCTTCTGTTTGTCCGATTCGAACAAGATTATTCTTCACATCGATATCTTTTCGAACGTTCAGGCTTAAAATCTCATTAAACCGTGCACCTGTATATCGTATCAACATAAAGATAAGAAAGATCCGTTTTCTTGAGATCCGCACATCGGAACGAATCGTCCTGTCGATCCATTGCCGAAAGGATTTTTCAAGCTTATCGAGTTGTGCCGTGTCCAGGCACTTGGCGTTTTCCGGAATGGTTAGGATGCCGGCGGGCTTTAAACGGGTGAGTCTTCTCGCAGACAGGAGGTCACTTATCAGGCTGTCCTTATTTTTCTCTCTGCTTTTTTCCATCACGTTTGCTCTCAGAATTTAATATTATTTAATAACTCAACTATATTTATTCAATCAATATAATGCAATCATCTATTAAGTCTTGCGTAAAGAAAATAGTTGACAAGCATTAGGAAAATTTATTATCTAAGTAACACGATTTAATATATAGTCGTGTCACTAAGCCAAGATTAAACCTAAATTGAAAGGAGGATTCTTATGTATTTTCCAACTGCCGGCATAGAGGTTGCTCTTTGGGTGCCGCCGATAGTGGCTTTTGGCATCTCATTCTTTACATCAATGGGTGGGGTATCAGGTGCATTTCTCATATTGCCGTTTCAGATGTCCTTTTTGGGCTTTACGAATCCCTCTGTAAGTTCCACTAATCATCTTTTTAACATTGTGGCTATTCCGAGCGGCGTATATCGTTATATTCGGGAAGGTCGAATGGTCTGGCCGCTTACATGGGTCGTCATCATCGGCACTCTTCCAGGGGTGTTTATCGGCGCCTTTGTCCGTATTGCCTATCTCCCAAATCCAAAACATTTTAAACTATTTGCCGCCATGGTACTTCTCTATATTGGAACCCGCATGATTCGAGATCTTCTTCGTAAACCACTTCCAGGTGCGGACAAGGCTTCAAGTGAAAAGCGGTTCCAGGAACTCGTGCGTCAATATCGGAAAAAAGAGGACGGGGTTAAAAGCATTAGGGGCGAGGCATTACCAGCGGTACGTATTACCCATTTCAATTTCAAACGGCTAGGGTATGAGTTCTATGGAGAAAGCTTTGATATCTCCATCTGGACAATTTTCACTTTGAGCTTTATTGTGGGCATCGTCGGAGGAGTATATGGCATTGGCGGAGGGTCCATTATCGCTCCTTTTTTTGTCTCGTTTTGCGGCCTTCCCGTCTATACCGTGGCAGGAGCAGCGTTAATGGGGACATTTGTGACCTCCATTGCCGGGGTAATTTTTTACCAGGCCATCGCCCCGTTCTATCCTGATATGTCAATTGCGCCGGACTGGCTGCTTGGAATACTTTTCGGTTTTGGAGGTATGTGCGGTATGTATTTTGGGGCAAGGTGCCAAAAATATGTTCCTGCAAAAGTCATTAAATGGATGCTCGGCGGTATCATTGTCTTTACGGCCTTGAAATATATCCATGGCTTTTTTTCGTAACCACATATTAAGTTGAGGACAAGCGAGCGGCACCAAAAGCATTCTTGCTATAACATTTTCGAGTTTTCCAGAGAAGCTTTTATAAAATCCTTAAAAAGAGGATGAGGATTCATAGGTCTGGATTTGAATTCAGGATGGAACTGACATCCGACAAACCATGGATGATCATTGATTTCGACAATTTCAACCAGCTCGCCGTTTGGCGAAGTGCCGCTTATTATCAAACCATTTTCTTCCAGTTTTTCTTTAAACTGGTTATTGAATTCATACCTGTGTCGATGCCTTTCAGAAATATCAGATACGCCGTATGCTTTGAAAGAAAAAGTATCTTTTTTAATGCTGCAGGAATAAGCTCCCAGACGCATAGATCCACCCTTGTCGGAATTTATATCACGTTTCTGAATTGTTTTAGTCTTCTCATCATACCATTGCAACATCAGATAAATAACAGGATAAGGAGTTTTCGCATCAAACTCTGAGCTGTGAGCCCCATCCATGCCTGCTACGTTGCGGGCAAACTCAATTACAGCTATCTGCATTCCAAGACATATGCCGAAAAAAGGAATTTTATTTTCCCTTGCATACTTTGTTGCGGAAATCTTCCCTTCAATACCACGCGACCCAAATCCGCCTGGTACAAGTACGCCATCAACATCAGCAAGCATTTCTTTGGTATTATTTTCGTTTATTGTTTCCGAATCTATAAATTTAAGATTAACACGACAATTGTTGGGGATACCGCCATGGCAAAGTGCCTCATTTAAACTTTTGTATGATTCAGTCAAATCCGTGTATTTTCCAACTATCGCTATTGTAACGGCGGACTCAGGCTCTTTTAGCTTGTTGACAATCTGTTCCCATGCATATAGACGGGGCGCTCTTGTCCAAATGTTAAGAAGTTCAATAATCTTGGCGTCAAGGCCCTGTTTGTGAAATATAAGTGGAACCTCGTAAATACAATCCACATCTTTTGCGGTTATTACTGCATCCACACTAACGTTACAAAATAAAGCTATTTTGGCCTTTATTTCATCGTCCAGATACCTGTCCGTACGGCAAAGGAGAATATCCGGCTGAATACCGATGCTTCTCAGTTCCTTTACGCTGTGTTGTGTTGGCTTTGTTTTGACTTCTCCTGCTGCTGCAATATAAGGAACAAATGTTAGATGAATATACAGGACATTTTCCTTCCCTACATCAGCTTTAAATTGACGTATAGCTTCAAGAAATGGCAAACTTTCAATATCGCCGATTGTTCCGCCAATCTCAACTATAACTATATCCACACCATCTGCCACAAGCTTTATACTTCTTTTAATCTCGTCCGTAATATGCGGAATAACCTGGACAGTACCTCCCAGATATTCTCCATGGCGCTCCTTGGTAATGACGGAGTAATATATCTTGCCGGTTGTAAAGTTGTTGTCCCTGCCCAATTTAGCACTTGTAAAACGCTCGTAATGTCCTAAATCCAGATCAGTCTCCGTACCATCATCTGTAACAAAGACTTCTCCGTGCTGAAATGGATTCATAGTGCCGGGATCGACATTAATATACGGATCAAGCTTTTGAATAGTTATAGTAAGTCCGCGACTTTCTAAAAGTGCTCCAATAGCAGCAGAAGCAAGTCCCTTCCCAAGAGATGAAACTACTCCGCCCGTAACAAATATATACTTTGTACTAGAAATCATATATTTCTCCGCAACAAACAGCTATTAATAAACGTAACTACTCAGGTTGGTTAGGCTGAAGACTGAAGCCAATATCTTCTTAAAGCGGCCGGAAATTTTGTCTTAAACATAGAGAATAACGCTCAGGAATCATTTGTTTCCTTCAGCCTATAGCCTTCAGCCTAAACACCTGAGTACTTATCAATAAACCTTCATTCATATAGCTTCTTGAATTCCTCGATGGTCTTTTGAATATCACTTAATCCCTGCGAATCATCTTTATCTTTTTTAACTGAGCTAAGATTCAAATATACTGATTTAAGATGTTCAATGTCAAAAAGCTCATCAGAAAAAGAAGGGTTCACTTTTATTTTGTCGGCATAAATTTCACGCACCAAAATAGCATTATGATAAAATTCAATATGCATAGGGTACCAGGCCTTATGTGTCTGCTTCCAATCTCCATAGCGAATTTCCAAAACATCTCTATTGCTTTTATTGTCCTTGTCTATGATTATCCAGCGAACCGGTTGAAAAGTATTTTTGTCTAACCATATCTGGGAAACTGACTCGTCAGGATATTCCGCACCTATCACATAGGCGGTTTTGTCTTGAAACCTTCCCAGGCTTGAAACAGATGTATCTACTCCCAGAAGGGAAAGCCTGTTCTGAAGCAATATCCTGGAACGATAAAGGAAAACATCCTTATAGCAGTCAAACCTTGTTTCGGTGTTAGATACAATTTTATTGTCAATTATCGTTAAAGAGGCGCCCAAAGAAAAAACATAGATTCTTTTAGCGTTTTCAGACTGAATCTCCGATCGGAATTCTTCAGGGAAATTATATTTCAAGGTCTCTCTAAGCTCAATAATGTTTTTTTCATGGCTGACATCATAAAGTGATAGTTTCTGAGAAATTAAAAGGCTTTTTCCTCTACCGAGTTTTTCAATCATTAATTCCAGAAGATGGGGGCCGGGAATCACATATGCATTAGCTTGTGTATAAAAAAAGACAAAAATTATAAAGCTGAAAAAAGCTAAAAATTTGTATTTTGTTCCTATCACAACTAATTCCATATAAATATATTGTCTGAAAACATTGCAGCATCTCCAAGTTCTTCTTCTATCCGTAATAACTGATTGTACTTGGCGACCCTGTCGCTTCGAGACATTGAACCTGTCTTTATCTGACCTCCGTTTATACCAACAACCAGGTCTGAAATAAAGGTATCTTCTGTTTCACCTGACCTGTGGGATATTACTGTGGTATATCCGGCCTGTTTTGCCATTTCAATAGCATCCAGAGTTTCGGTTACAGTACCGATCTGATTAAGTTTGATAAGTATGGAATTTGCTATTCCCTCTTCAATTCCCTTGCTGAAAATTTTTGGGTTTGTCACAAATATATCATCGCCTACTATTTGTACTGTTCCACCCAACCTGTCTGTCAGCAACTCCCAGTTGTCCCAATCTTGTTCTGCAAGGCCGTCTTCTATGGAAAAAATAGGATATTTATCAATTAAATCTTCATAATAATCTATCATTTCCTCTGGTTTGAGTTTTTTATTTTCTGAGTTCAGGATATATTTTCCTTTTTTGTAAAATTCATTTGCAGCCGAATCCAATGCAAGACCAACATCTTTGCCTGGTTGATATCCTGCAGATTCAATTGCATTAATGATAAATTTTATTGCATCTTCGTTTGATTTAAGGTCAGGTGCAAAACCGCCTTCATCTCCCACCGAAGTACTAAGTCCTTTCTTTTTAAGCACCTTTTTAAGGCTGTGAAAAATTTCAGCCCCCATCCTTACAGCCTGGGCAAAGGTTTTTGAGCCAATAGGTACTATCATGAACTCCTGTATGTCAAGATTGTTGGCAGCATGTGCGCCCCCGTTTATAATATTCATCATTGGGATGGGAAGATATCTTGCATTTATTCCCCCGAGATATCTGTAAAGCGGTAAGCCATAAGCTGACGCCGCCGCCCTTGAAGCTGCCATGGATACGCTGAGAATTGCATTTGCTCCAAGTTTTGATTTGTTGGGAGTACCATCTAATTCAATCATCAAGTTATCAAGTGCCATCTGATTAGCCGCGTCCATACCGCGTACAGCAGGAGCAATTATAGTTAAAACATTTTTTACAGCCTTGGTTACACCCTTTCCGCCAAATCGTTTAGAGCGCTTGTCGCGAAGCTCTAATGCTTCACGTTTGCCTGTAGAAGCTCCGGAAGGAACCGCTGCACGTCCGACAGCGCCGCAGGCAACAATGACATCCGCTTCAACTGTGGGATTCCCTCTTGAATCCAGGATTTCTCTAGCTCTTACATCAACAATCTCAGTCATGACACCCTCCAAATAAATTATTTATTTCATCAACTTAACGAGGTCTGAACTTGACAAAATTTTATGAA
>JAJSZW010000167.1 GCA_030262895.1 Deltaproteobacteria bacterium
AGGTGCTTGGATGCATCAATCGGAGATTCACCCCTGCTGTCTAAAAGCATTTTATACCAATTCGGCAAATTTTCATTGTAGCTCGCAGAAAGTTCAACGGAATTCTGTCTGTTTGCCTTACTCCATTCTTTCATCTGCGACTTTATTTTTTCACCGGTATCTTTATTGTTTTTGGATTTATAATAATATTTAATGGTTAACGCTACTTTATTTTTTATCTTCTTGTATCCTAAAATCGGGCGTACCCAGAATTGTAATATTATATACCCAAAAGATCCTGAGATAAAACTGATTATTGCCACAACATATATAGGCTCCATGTATATTCCTCTTATTATATTGGTAACCGTTTACAGTTGTTGGTTCACAGTTTACAGGCCACGATTTTTTTTAATGAACTATGAAACGACTGAAGTATTTTAACCGTGAACGGCTACATAATTAGTGCCTGACCGAAAACCCCTGTTTTCGGTCAGAAATTCGAAATTCGAAGCACGAAATACGAAACAATAACCCAAATACGAATTTTTTAATGACAAAAACATTGTATTTCCAATGTGTTAGTTTTGGTCATTTTGTCATTTGGTATTCGAATTTGTTTCGGATTTCGATATTCGGATTTTGCCTGAACATGACTTTTCGTTCAGACATTAATTAGTTATCTGAAGTTATGATTATAAAATCTTGCGCCTGATTTCAAAATAAAGTAACAAGGCTTATGTGTCAATCAAGAATGTAACTACTCAGGTGGATAGGCTGAAGGCAGAAGACTGTTAGGAAAAAACGCATTAAAAGCCATGTTTGATGCAAGAATCAGATATTTCCGCCAAAGTACGGCAATCGTGCTCTTCTGACCCCTTCAGCCTTCAGTCTAAATAGCTTCAGCCTGACTACGTGAGTAGTTACCAAATAAGATTCTTTGTAACACTTTAGCGCTTTTAAATATTGGAGAAAAACATTATGGAAAACAGAATCTATAATTTTAATGCAGGACCAGCAGCCCTTCCCCTGAGCGTTCTTGAGGAGATAAGGGATTCGTTTTTAAATTACAACGGATCCGGAATGTCTGTTACCGAGATCAGCCACAGATCGAAATGGTTTGATGACATAATTAATGATGCAAAAGAAAGAATAGAGCGCCTCTTAAAACTGGATGAAAAATTTCACGTGCTTTTCATTCAGGGAGGAGCCAGTATGCAGTTCTGCATGATTCCCATGAATTTTCTTGGTAAAGAAAATGTGGCGGATTATGTTAATACAGGCACATGGTCCACTAAAGCAATAAAGGAAGCCGTGATACTGGACAAAAAGGTTAATATCGCAGCATCTTCCGAGGATAAAAATTTTACATATATACCCCGCAATATCCAGTTCAGCAGCGACAGCGCTTATGTTCATATTACATCAAACAACACAATAAAGGGAACCCAGTGGGCATCTTTTCCCGATACCGGCGGCGTTCCGCTAATAGCTGATATGTCTTCCGATATAATGAGCAGATCTTTGGACATGAACAAATTCGGTCTGATATATGCGGGAGCACAAAAAAATATCGGTCCTGCAGGGGTTTGCATGGTAATAATCCATGATGATATGCTGGAACTGGTGCAGGAAAATCTGCCTTCCATGCTGGACTATACAACTTACTCTTCCAAAAATTCAATGTATAATACTCCCCCTTGCTTTGCTGTTTATACTATTCAGCTTGTTATGAAATGGCTGGAAGAAGAAGTCGGCGGACTAAAAAAAATGGAGGAGATAAACCGTAAAAAGGCTGAGTTATTATACGGTGTTATTGATTCAAGCGCCTTTTATAAAGGCACGGCAGAGATTGATAGCCGTTCACTTATGAATGTAACTTTTCGCCTTCCGAACGAAGATCTGGAAAAGCTGTTTGTTCAGGAAGCCTTTGAAAATGCTATGGGTGGTCTTAAGGGGCACCGGTCGGTCGGAGGTTGCAGGGCATCTATATACAATGCCACGACTATCGAGGCAGTTGAGGCTTTGACTGACTTTATGAAGACGTTTGAAAAGAAAAAGGGATAAGCGCAGGGGGCAGGGATCGAGGGCCAGGGATCAGGGATTAGGATAAGTATTTTTTTAAAAATTGTCCGGTATAAGACTCGTTAATCTCTGCTATTTCTTCCGGAGTTCCGCATCCAATAATATTTCCGCCTTCATCGCCGCCTTCAGGGCCAAGATCTATTATGTAGTCGGCTGACTTGATAACATCCATGTTGTGTTCGATTACAATAACTGTATTGCCTGCATCCACAAGTCTGTTAAGCACATTAAGAAGTTTCTGTATATCGTCGATATGAAGGCCGGTTGTAGGCTCGTCAAGTATATATATTGTTCTTCCGGTACCTTTTTTGCTGAGTTCGCGTGACAGCTTGATACGCTGGGCTTCTCCTCCCGATAGAGTTGTAGCCGGCTGGCCGAGATGGATGTAACCTATGCCCACGTCAACCAGTGTTTGCAGTTTTGATCGTATGTTGGTTATATTCTCAAAAAACTTGACAGACTGATTTACAGTCATATCGAGAACATCCGCTATATTTTTGCCCTTGTACTTAACTTCGAGAGTTTCGCGGTTGTATCTTTTCCCGTGACACACATCGCATGCAACATAAACGTCCGGCAGAAAATGCATTTCTATCTTTATTATGCCATCGCCATTACATGCCTCACATCTTCCGCCCTTAACATTGAAACTGAAACGGCCCGGTTTGTACCCACGCATTCTTGCTTCGACTGTTCTTGAAAAAAGTTCTCTTATAAAAGTAAATACACCTGTATAAGTCCCGGGATTGGAACGGGGCGTTCTCCCAATTGGAGACTGATCAATATTAACCACTTTATCGATTTGTTCGAGTCCAACTACATCTTTGAGCTTCCCTGACGGTATCCTGCTGCGATATATCCGCTGGGCAAGGGAGCGGTAAAGTGTCTCAAGGACAAGGGTGGATTTTCCAGAGCCGGATACACCTGTTATACAAATGAAACAGCCAAGGGGAAATCTCACATCAATATTCTTGAGATTGTTTTCAGAGGCTCCTTTGACTACTATCTCTTTTCCCTGAACTTTGCGCCTTTTTGCCGGCACCTCAATTTTTTTACGCCGGGAAAGATACTGGCCGGTCAATGAATTTTTATCCTTTAGAAGTTTTTTGGGTGTGCCTGAAAATACTACATGTCCGCCGTTAATACCGGCCCCTGGTCCCATGTCTATTACATAATCGGAAGCCAGGATTGTTTCTTCATCGTGCTCTACAACGAGAATAGTATTTCCATAATTGCGCATTTGCAGAAGTGTTTCAATAAGACGTTGATTATCCCTTTGATGAAGGCCAATGCTGGGCTCATCCAGAACATACAGAACTCCCGTTAATTTCGATCCGATCTGCGTTGCAAGACGTATTCTCTGGCTTTCTCCGCCTGAAAGAGTGTGTGCTGATCTGGCAAGAGTAAGATATGACAGGCCCACATTGTCAAGAAAGCCAAGCCTTTCAATAAGTTCTTTTAGAATTCTTTTAGCAATGATCTTTTTTTTGCCGGAAAGTTCAAGATTTTTTAAAAAACTATGTGCTTTTGTCACAGTAAAAGCTGTTATCTCAGATATGGTAAGCCCGCCGACTTTTACGGATCTGCTTCCTTTATTTAGTTTTGTCCCCTGGCATTCCAGGCAGGGACGGAAACTCATATAGTGCTTAATTTCCTCTCTTGCATGAAAAGAATCCGTCTCCAGGTAACGCCTTTCCAATTTTGGTATTATGCCTTCAAATGGTTTTCTGTAGTTAAAACGGCGATTGTTCCGTTCAAAATAAAATGATATTTGTTCATCTCCTGATCCGTAAAGAAGAACTTTTTTAAAATTATCCGGCAGATCCTTATAAGGTGTATAGATATCAACGCCATAATGCATGGTCAAAGAATCCAAAAATTCAAAAAAATGAACTGAATTTCTGTTAGCCCACAAGATAACTGCGCCTTCTCTTAAAGATAATTCGGGATTCGGAATTATCTGGTCAGGGTCAAATACATTTGTTGAGCCAAGGCCATCACATTTTGGGCATGCGCCTTGCGGAGAATTAAAGGAAAAAGCAGCAGGTGTAAATTCAGGATAGCTTATGCCGCAAGTTATACATGCTGATTTTTCGTTGAAGATAACAGGCTTTTTACCTGAAACATCAACCATAGCTATGCCGTTTGACTGAGATACGGCCAGCTCTAAAGAATCTGCAAGCCTGTTTTTAATAGTTTCTTTAACAATCAGGCGATCGACAACAACATCGATAGTGTGCTTCTTGTTTTTATCAAGCTTATCAATATCCTCTATTTCAAATGTTTTGCCGTTGATACGTATGCGAGCGAAACCATCTCTTTTAAGATGTTTTAAGAGTTTTTCATGAGTTCCTTTCTGGTCGGCAACAAGAGGCGATAAAATAATGATTCTGGTTCCTTCAGGCATTGACATGACTTTATCCACGGTCTGGTCAAGCGTTTGCGAAGTAATGGGCTTTCCGCATTTATGACAGTGAGGAGTACCTGTTCTGGCAAATAGAAGGCGGAGATAATCATAAATTTCAGTAACTGTGCCAACGGTTGATCTGGGGTTATGGCTGGCTGTTTTTTGTTCAATTGCAATGGCGGGCGAGAGACCCTCAATCAGGTCAACATCCGGTTTGTCCAGGCGCTCTAAGAACTGACGTGCATAAGTAGAAAGAGATTCAACATACCTGCGCTGTCCTTCCGCATAAAGAGTGTCAAAAGCAAGTGTTGATTTGCCCGAGCCCGACAAACCCGTTATAATAACTAATTTATTTCTGGGTAGTTCGACGTCTATATTTTTCAGGTTATGCTGCCTGGCGCCATGTATTTTTATTTTTTCAGATTTCATAGTCAGAATAATTTCTTATAACAATTTGCTTCTTTGACAGGATGAACAGGATATTCATGATTAAAACATCAAAACTCATCCTGTCGATTTTTATCAAAACCCTTTACTTTGTGTTTGTTCACTTGAAACAAAATCTTGTTTATCCTGTTATCCCGTCAAATTTTTTTTAAAGGGCTAACGAGCTAACTATGCTTATATATAGCATGTTCAGTCGCCATATTTATTGCTGCTACAAGGCTGCCGGGATCTGCTTTTCCGGTTCCTGCGATATCATAAGCAGTCCCATGGTCAACAGAAGTTCTAATTATCGGCAGCCCTAGAGTTGTATTAACTCCATCGGTAAAGTGCAGCAGTTTAAATGGGATAAGCCCCTGGTCATGATACATGCAGACAACAGCATCATAACGTCCGTTTGCGGCGTGATAAAATACGGTGTCAGGAGGGAAGGGGCCGGAAACATCAAACCCTTTCTTAATAGCTGAATCTATTGCCGGCAAAATAATTTTTTCTTCCTCATCTCCGAACATTCTTTCTTCCCCGGCATGAGGATTTAAGCCTGCTACAGCAATTCGGGGCTTTTTGAAACCAAAACTATAATGAAGAGCGCGCCATGTAATTTGTATGGTTTTAACAATTCGTTCTTTTGAAAGTTCGGCTGAAACATTTTTTAAGGGAATGTGAATGGTTACAAGAACCACGCGAAGTTTTCCGCCGGCCAGCATCATTGCAAAACCATCAGTTTTAGTGCGTTCTGCAAGGAGTTCTGTGTGGCCGCTGAACTTGCTGCCCGTTTTCTGCATGGCTGCCTTATTTATAGGGCATGTAACAACAGCGCAGATACTTCCTTTGATTGCCATGTCTATCGCAGTTGTTATGTATTTTATCATTGCAGTTCCTGTTTGAACTGTGGGTTTACCCCAGGATATTTTATCCTTATCAAGTTTGGATAAGCATAAAACATCAATCCGTCCGTATTTATATGCGCCTGAAACAGGGGTTTTGACATCTTTTATTTTAAGAGTGCTTGATGTGCTTTTTTTTGCAAGTTCCAGCACCCCTAAATCTCCTATTACGAGCGGTTTGCAGGTTTTATAAATTAAAGGGGATGAGAGAGCCTTGAGTATAATCTCAGGGCCGATACCAACAGGATCTCCCATGGTAATTCCAATAACGGGGCGATAATTATGCATTTATATGACCTTAGGGTTCGGGGGTTAGTTGGAGCTGTTGCCGTAAAGCCGGCAAATTTTTAATATATTACAAAACACATATTATTTTCAAACAAATTAATTAAATTGTGTTTAACTATATGATGATTTTTAAGATATTTTATTCAACAGAGACACAAGCGATTTTTTTTGAAAATTAAAGATAATGGAAGCATTAGCAAGCTTTTTGAATAGGATATTATTGTAAAGAATTATGCTGATAATGATGGATCTGCATAAAATAGTTGAAGAAAAATCTCATTGCAAAAATGTTTGTATTTAGAAGCAGTTGCCTGTTTGATTAAATATAGATTAATAAAAACAGATGCCTATAAATTGTTAATAACTTTTTAACAAACAAGTGTAAAACATTATTTTTCAGGTTTGACAGAAAGTTCCAGATAGCTTAATCAAGCCATTAAATTTTCACGCGGGTTTTTACCAGAAACTTTTAAATTTTCAAACAGATTCTTCTGTATGTTTCAAAATCTTTTTTTAAATTTTCGCTTGAATATTTCACATAAGTTATATTTATCAAAAGAGCCATTGAAACCCTTTCTAACCAATAATATTTCTTCCAAACAG
>JAJSZW010000168.1 GCA_030262895.1 Deltaproteobacteria bacterium
CAGCATGGATAATTATGCTCTATGGTGTGTATCCAGGGGAAGTAGAAGTAAGTCTTGTAACAGCTTCGGCATACGGGATTATTTTTTTCCTGCCTTTTCTTGCTGATAGACTTATGACTCCAAAAATAAAAGGTTTTCTTTCCACTTTGGTATTTCCATTAGCATGGGTAACAATAGAATTTATTCTTTCTCTTACTATTTTTTATAGCTGGTTTGCACTTGCATATACCCAGCATGATAACCTTGCTTTGATACAACTTGTATCCATAACCGGGATATGGGGTATTAGCTTTTTGATTACATGGTTTACATCAGTCGTAAACTGGGCTTGGGAACATGAATTTTCATTAATGAAAATTCGTAAAGGTGTTTCTCTTTATCTTAGTATTTTTATATTCATATTACTTCTCGGTGGAGCATATCTGACTTTTTTACCTGCAGATTCAGATACAGTTCGTGCGGCTGCAATTACTAGGTCATTTGATATGGATATTCAAGCTAAAGAATGTAAAGGTGATGTTCCTTGTCTTCAAGAATTATTCAATAGGTCTCTTGATGAATTTCTTGAAGAAAGCAAACAAGCAGCAAATGCAGGTGCAAAAATAATTGTTTGGCAAGAAAATGGCTTAGCTGTATATCAAGAGGATGAAGCAACATTTATTGATCAGGGTCGTGAATTTGCAATACAGGAAGAAGTTTATTTGTTAATGGCTATGTATATGCTTTCAGAAGATAGGTCTGTTGATGAAAATAAAGCAGTTTTAATTGATCCCTCAGGTGATACATCAGAATATTTAAAAAATCATTTGGTATTTGGTGATAATCATATTTTAGGTGATGGTAAAGTTCTAATTCAGGATTCGGATTATGGAAAGCTTGCTTCTATAATTTGTCAGGATACTCATTCCCAAAATTTCGTTCGTCAGGCAGGAAAAGCTAATGTTGATGTAATCTTAATTCCAAATCATAATTGGGAGACAATTACCCCTTTAGTTGCAAGAATGGCTAGTTTCAGGGCGATCGAGAATGGTTTTTCTATGATTCGTGCTGATTATCATGGATTATCTACTGCAGTCGATTATCATGGAAATATATTGTCACAAATGAATGATTTTACAACTGAAGAAAGGATTATGATTGCTGATATTCCTAAACAGGGTATAAAGACTGTTTATTCTCAAATTGGTGATCTTTTTGCCTGGTTATGTGTATTGGGCTTTTTGATTATGGTCGGATTGAGTTTGACTAGATTTAAGGGGGAAAAAATTTAAGAAACTCAAACTTTCTTTTTAATTTTCAATTCCTGACACAATTGGTGCACCATCCTTTAATCTAACCAATAAGCTTCCCAATCTTTCAAATTCATTCAAACTTCCAGTTTTTAGAAATCCCATAAAATACCAAGCTTAATAAACAAAGAAGGCGGGTGCCCCTCTTAGATTGGCTCCACCCACCCTTGTGGTGTGGCGAGCAAGGCCATTTTATATCTCCGCAACTAATTTCCTTATGTAAAACAGCATTAATGTTGAAACAAATATTATTCCTGAAGTTGTGGAAATAGTTCAAGACAATTCTTGTAATTGATCAATTCAAGATCTTCTTTTGTAAATCCCTCATATTTTTCCAGGTCATTTGTAACCATTGATACCACTTTTTCAGAAAATGGCAGATCACTTCCAAACACGATCTTTGATGATCCAACAAATTCCTGCATTGCCTTGAGTGCATAAGAACTGGAAGTTAGCCCGGTGTCATAGTACATATTCTTTAAAATATTGAGCCCGGTGTCAGGACTTTTTTTGATCAAAAAATCATGAAGCATCCTGAATATTGAAGGCCTTATCTCTTTTTTTGAATATTTGCTCAATGCTATGCGCCACGCAAGGAAAGGAATGGTTCCCCCGCCGTGAGCCAGAATATATTTGATATCCGGACAGCGGTCTGTTGTACCGGTATGAATAAGATTTGTCACAGCACGGGTCGTTTCAAATGGTCCTTCGATCAATGAGTTGGGAATCTCTAATTTCGGGTCATACACGCCGACAGGATCTGTGGGATGAATATAAACAACAACTTTTCTTTTGTTTAACTCATCAAAAAGTGTATCAAATGCCTCATCCCCCAGATATTGACCTTTGTAATTCGTTAATAAACATACTCCATCCAATTTCAACTCATCAAGGGCATATTCCAATTCTTCAAGTGAATTGTCAATGTACGGTAAAGGTAGAATTGCAAAACAACCAAATTTTCCAGGATATTGTTGTGTTACTTCTGCCATATATTCATTACAAAACCGCGCAAGTTCACGTGCAAACTGCGCATCTTTCAAATCCACACCAGGTGTAGAGATTGACATTATTGCAATATCAACATTTATTTTTTTCATTGATGTAAGCGATTTTTCAGGAGTCCACTTTGGAAATGGTTGTCCATAAGATTCAGTAATCCCTATACTTGCAAGCCTTTCAACATACTCCTTAGGAAGAATATGATGCTGTACATCGATTCGTTTCATTTTCTTCTCCCCCCATAATCATTTATTCAAACTATCATCCTACTTAACATCTTGACCTCCCCCCCTAGAATCGGTTCACTGATCCAATCCGAGGCAAGTAATTTTTGTCACTTTATAATTTCATCATATAGTTTGGTCCAGTGCAGTTGGCTACCTGCCCCCACAAACATAGCTACCGAAATTGCCTCTGCGATCTCATCCCCGGTAGCGCCATGTTCCTTTGCCCGTTCTGAATGGATCTTTATACAGGACTCACATCTTAATAGGCTACCAGCAACGATGGAAATAATTTCCTTGGTTTTCACGTCCAGGGCTCCATCCTTGTATATTGTTTCACGGAGTTTCACGTATGCTTCTTTGGTTTCAGGTAATCGTTCTTCATACCAACCCATAGTTACCACCTTTATCAATAACGATCTGTTCGAAATTCATAACTTCCTTTTCTGATCCTATGAGGACTTTCCCGAATTGGCAAAATTCCCCTATTTTTTTGCGTATCATATTCTCTTATCTCCTTATTCTTTTAATCAGGACTGGTCTGGAACCAGAGTCTCCAATACTTCGTTCATATGTACCAATATCCAGAGATGTCCGGTATTGGGTAGTTCATACAGCTGGGAGTTCGGTAATTTCCCCGCAATATATTTCGACATGTTTCCAACGAGCACATCGGGCTCAGCATGCCATACATGCACCTTTATCGAAATCTCATCAAGTGGTATGGGCCACCTGGCTGGAATGGTAACATCATAAGCTGAACCAATTCCATTTTGACGATACGCCTCTGGAAAATCTACTTTGAAAATATTCCTTATCTCAGGCCGGTCAAAGATTTTTTTATCCCATTCTGAGAGTTCCATATCTCGTAGTTTAAGGGACATTTTTTCCGGGTCTTTTTTTGCCATAGATGCCATAATTCTCATCTGTAATTTGATAATTGGGAAGAGAGGATTGGAAATTTTCCATAATAAACGGACGGATCTGATAACTCCTTTAGTTGCTTCTGGTTCATTGGGCCCAACACTTCCAAAAATTCCCACTGTGCTTATCTTTTCAGGGATTTTCCATGCACAGGCTAAAGCAAAAGGCCCGCCTCCGGAAGGAGCAAATAATGCAAACTTTTCTATTCCCAGGTGATCTGCCAGTTCTGCTACATCATCTGGCCAATGTTCCAACGCATTTTTCCTGAAATCTGTAAGCCCATATCCGGGTCGATCCGGTGCAACAATGTGGATGCCTGGCAGAAACGGAGAACCGGGAATGAGGCCCCAAGAGAGTCTGGACCCCGGATTGCCGTGGAACAGGAACACAGGGTAACCCTCGGGATCGCCGTATTCAGCATAGCCGAGCTGTCGGCCGTCTGATAACGTAAGGATATTATCATTACGCAGTGTTCCCATATTCGAAACCTCCATTTCATCTCCATATTCCATGATTGCTTTTGAAGCATTGATATTAATATTTCCCGATGAGTTTTGCAATCTCCCGGTGCATAGTATGAATACTGACCCCGTGGCCCAGATACACCATGGGACACCTGCCGGTTATTAAATGCATGTTGTAATCCCTGCATTTTTCTTGTGCTTCAGGGGTCTCGGTCATCCAGTAGAGCCATATTTCCTTGATACCTTTTTGCTCCAGTGCATCCACCACATCTTCAGGCCGGGTTTTGGTCACCCCGATCACGGCACGCTGGATTTCATCAGGCAGTTCTGAAACGTTTCGCAGTGCTCCTTCCTCAGGCTTTTCAGACAGATCAATCCCAAAATGATTCCTGTTCAGCTGGCATAGACCTTCACCCCCTAATCACTGCCACGCAATACGTTGAGCAATATTACGAGCCCTATGAACAAAAGCACCACTGGCCAGAACCAGATTGTATATCCTCCCAGGCCGACACCCAGCAAGATGAACCCGAATATCAAATCCCAGAAAGACGGACTTGGATATTCTGGTTTCAGCTGACGGATAACAATCTCTACTAATACAATAATACCGGCTCCGGTAAAGAAAACTGCCCAGCCGTCCCACCAGCTGAATTGTGTAGAGTAACCAATATTTTCAGCCAATAGTATGAGGCCAGCCCAGATAAAAACGGCAGCCCATCCTACTGAATCGATCCGGTCATTGGGTCTCCAATCTCCAAAACTCCTTTTCTCTTCTTCATTCATTTGAATTGCCTCCTGATTTTTCCATTATAATTTTTTCTGAATCAATGCATGATTAAAGTTACCAAAGTTAACTTATATAAAAGTACCCTGATTTCACATTATTAATAATTAATTTTCCGGTGGTGACTTTACTGTACAATAAGATAAAAAGAAAAAAGGGCGGCTATTGCCCCTTAGCAGTGACGCAGCAGCTGAAGTTCCCTTTCTGGCAGGCTTCAAGACACACCTTTATTCCTTCTCCTTTTGCCTCTATCCTGATCCCTTCGTCGGTTTCTGTGAACTTTATCTCACACACGTCTTTTTCCATTGTTTCTCCCCCTATTTCGTTGCCTCTATGTTCAAGCTCTCAAAAGCGATTCCGTCTGTCTGTTGTTCACTGATGGTCCTTACTTCTGATAGTACCTTGATCTTGAATCCTGCATTTTTGGTCGTGTCCATGTGATCATCCTTTAGTGTAACACCGACTGTTAAAAATCACACCATCATATGACAATAATTATGCAAAATATCGGTCTCAATGTTCAGGCTCTTATGAATTTCGTTTAACAACGGAATTTCCATATTATTACCATGCCAAAAAAGAGCGGAGTTTAGCATTTCAGAGATGTTGCCTGTCACTTGCTAAAATATATTTAGTGACAGTAAAAAATAATCACTGGCAAAGTATTTAAATATGATTCAATATCATACTTTCAGTATTATAAATAGATTAATGGGGGGATTGGTCTAAAATAATAGGATGCGGTGTAAATGTTTGTGGGTCATTATGCAGTCGGATTTTTATTAAAAAAGAAATTTAATGAGATTCCCCTATGGGTATTTTTTATTGCAGTCCAGTTTGTTGATATTCTGGCATTTTCTTTGGTGTTACTTGGTGTGGAAAAGATGAGCTATAATCCCACCGATAACCCTTTCTTGAGAACATCAAAAGATTATGTTCCTTTCACACACTCGTTATCCAGCAGCCTGATAATTGCCTTTATCATCCTTCTGGTCATTTGGAAATTAAAGAACAAGACATGGGGAATTGCACTCTCAATAGGAGTAGTATCACACTGGTTCATTGATTTTATAGCCCACACACCAGATATGCCCTTGTTGTTCAATAGTTATAAAGTCGGTCTGGGATTGTGGAATTATCCATGGATAGCCTTTTCCCTTGAAATTGGTTTTTTCCTTGGAGCAGGATATTATCTTTACAGGGATGCTGAAAACCTTAAACGACCAATTATTCTGATAGCTCTTTTAGTTCTTTTATATACCCCGACAATGTTCGCACCGGAAGGAGAAATGCCGGTTGCTGTATTTAGTATTGTTAGTTTAAGTCTCTATTTTATATTTGCAGCATTAGCCTGGTGGACAGAAAGGAAGCAGAATTAAAAAAAAACCATTGTAACCATGTCCTTCAGAAAAGATCTGGAAAATGCAAGAAAAAAAGTACTGGCATTAGATAGCAACATTGCAGATACGCCCCACTCAAAAGTCGAGTACCTAAGATCAGGCAAAGGAGTTGTGATCCTGGTTTCCCATGGTATGACCGGAGGGATAGATCAGGGGCTTGGAATGGTGAACAATTTGATATGTCATAAATATGACATTATTTGTGTTTCTCGATTTGGGTACCTGAAAACCCCTCTTCCAGAGGATGGCAGCCCAAAGGCACAAGCTGATGCATATGCTCACCTGTTAGATCATTTAGGCATTGACCAAGTTGTGATCTATGGAAATTCAGCAGGTGGAACGTCTGCAATCAGGTTTGCTCTGCAATATCCAGAGCGTTGTAAGGCTTTAATACTACATTCCTCGAACGTTCCTGGTGTTCTCGCCCCATCCCCGCAAAAA
>JAJSZW010000169.1:0-5865 GCA_030262895.1 Deltaproteobacteria bacterium
CGGATATTCAGGTTATGATTTTATTGACCGTTGGGATGGCATCCATCATATTGCGTGCTGGGCACACGTGCGTCGTAAATTTGTGGATGTCACCAAAGCTTCCTCTAAAAAGAAAAGAGGCCAGGCAGATAAGGCGCTGACAATTATAAAGAAGCTGTATAAAATTGAAAAGAACGCGCGAGTTCTCGAACTGACCACTGAAGAGCTTTACGCCGAGCGGCAGGAAAAAGCGTTGCCGATCCTTGAATCGTTCAGGGTGTGGCTCAATCAAAAATCAATTCAGACGCCCCCCAAAGGTTTGCTTGGCAAAGCCATATCTTACGCCACGAATCAGTGGGACAGGCTGGTTCGATACACGGAACAGGGATTTACCAAGCCTGACAACAATGATGCCGAGAATGCCATCAGGCCATTTGTCGTGGGTCGCAAAAACTGGTTATTTTCCGGAAACCCGGAAGGCGCCAGGGCAAGTGCAACTCTTTTCAGTCTGATTGAAACAGCCAAGGCCAATGAACTGGAACCCTACCATTATCTGCGCTATCTGTTTGAGAGACTGCCGATGGCTGAGACGACCGAAGATTATAAATCCCTGCTTCCACAGTATCTGAGCTCAGAACAACTGAAGCTAAATGCTTAGTGCGGTTTATTGAGCGCTTACAATGCTATACAAGTCGATCCTGAATTTACAGAAGCATATTATAAGCTTGGCATGGCGGAATTTAAACAGGGTAAAATTAAGGAAGCATATAAAAATTTTTCTCAGGCAGTAAAACTATCTCCAGAGCATCTCAATTCGCAATTACAATTAGGCAGGTTTTTTCTTGCCGCAAAAGCCGCTGACAAGGCCCTGAAAAAAGCAGATCTAATTCTTAAAACAGATCCTGAAAATCAGGATGCCCTTTTATTAAAAGGATCTGCGCTGCTGGCTCAAAGGCAGGATGATGAGGCTCTTGTACATTTAAAAGAACTTCTTGAAAAGGGAATAAACAGACCTGACCTATATCTGATGCTTGCATCAGTATATATGCGGAAACATGATGCCAAAAATACCAAAGAAATACTTAATAACGGCATCAGTGCAAATCCGGAATCTATAGCGCTACACCTGGTTTTAGCTAATTTTTATACAATGACAAGACAATATGATGATGCAGAGTCAACTCTTAAAAAAGTAATTAAGCTTGAGCCGGACAGTGTGGAACACAGATTCACACTTGCCGGCCTTTACTGGGATACAGGTCGAAATAAACAAGCCAGTGATTTGCTGAATGATATTATTTCATCAAAGCCCGGGGATGAGGATAATAACATACGTCTGGCGGATTTCTATATATCAAGAAAAAAGTTTGAAGATGCGGAAAAAGCCCTTAAAGCAGGCATTCAAAACAATGATAAGAGCTTTAAACTCATATTAATGCTGAGTGAATTATACATTAATTTGAAAAGAACCAGTCAGGCTTTAGAAATTTTAAACGATTGTCTTTCTCTTGATAATAATCCGGCTAATCCAGGAATAATTCAGACTAAAAATGCTCTTGCCGGGATTTATCTTGATATCGGCGGGATTGATAAGGCAGAGAAATATGTGGATGAGGTGCTTAAAGCAAGTCCAAAGAATGTTAAGAGCCATTTTAATAAGGGAAATATTTTTCTAATAAAGGGTGATGCCGATGATGCTGTCTCGGAATTTGATGCAGTGATTAAGGAAAGACCAGGGTTTATCCCTGGATATGTTCGTCTGGCAGATGCTCATATAATGAATGAGAATCTTGTGCAGGCAGAAATAGCTCTCTGGAAGGCATTGAAAGTTCAACCTGAATCAAGAGATCTATTAAGAGCTTATTCCCGGATATTTATTTTAAAAAAAGACTATAAAGAAGCTGAAGCTCAACTGAGAAAGATCCTCAAATCCAACCCAAAGGATTACGTCATACAGGCAGATTTGGGGGATTTGTTTTTTAACCAAAAAGACTACAGCAATGCCGAGATAGAATATCGGGTGATAAAACAAAATGCTCCTGAAAATTCTTTGGGATATATAAAACTTGGCAGGCTGTATGTACGGCAGGAAAAATGGGGCAAAGCAGTATCAGAGCTGGAAGAGGGATTCAGCATCAATCCTGAATCCGCATCTATTTTGTCGGAACTCATACAGCTCTATATAATTCAAAAAAAGTTCGATACCGCAATTACAACCTGTAAAAATCAAATCAAGGAGAACCCCGAAAATGCATTTACTTATAACCTGCTGGGCCAGATATACGGTGCAAAAAAGGATTATGTTAATGCAGAAAAATCGGTTAAAAAAGCAGTAGAAATTCAGCCGTTATGGCCGGCAGCTCATAACAACCTGGCAAGACTCTATCTGATTCAGGGAAAGAAAAAACAGGCTGTTGAGCAATATGAAACAGCTATTAAAGCTAATCCAAACAATACTTCTGCATACTTTACCCTTGGATTGCTATACGAAAGAAGCAATGAATTTAATAAAGCCAGAAAGATTTACGAAGCGGGGCTTGAAGTATATCCAAAGTTCGGGGCTGCGGCAAACAACCTTGCCTTTTTGTTGTGCGAGCATTTTGAATCAAAAGAAAACCTTGAAAAAGCTCTATTACTGGCTAAAAAAGCTGTGACTTTCATGCCTGAAAAGCCTGGAGTGATGGATACTTTAGGCTGGATTTATTATAAAATGGGAGATAACAATCAGGCAATTACTTTACTCGAAAAAGTGATTTCAAGTGTTCCCAATGACCCTGTTTTTAATTATCATTTTGGAATGGCGCTGTATAAAAGCGGAAGATTAGATGAAGCAAGAGAGAAACTTAAAATTGCCATAGACAGTAAAAAGAGCTTTAAAGGAATAGAGGAAGCTGAAAAGACTATGAAAATAATTTCATAGTCGGTAACTCTTTAGCGCTTTTAAATTATTTTTTTCAACAAGAAATTACAGATCCTCTTAATTACCAAAAAGACCATTGATGAGTTAAGAGTACATATATTCCCAGCAAAAGATTGGTTATTGCATGAGACAGGATGGGGTCAAACAGGTTTTTACGGTGATAAAGGACGCCGGCATATACCATTCCTGCAATAATTCCGACCAACCAGCGGTGATGTTCAAATCCAAAGAAAAGAGAGATAAAGATAAATGAAAACCACGAGAACTGCCCAAGCGGCGCGGAAGCAAAATCCGACCTTATGGCAAATCTCAGAGCAAATGATCTCCAGAACAATTCTTCCATTAGGGGAACGACCAGGGTGGCGCCGATCAACCTGAATGCAATAATAAAATATACCTCATAGCCGCTTGATTGTTTATAAGGATTAAACTCGGAATGCCCGATTTGGGGATACAGTCCTTCCGGGAGCACCCATATAAAAAAGACTAAAACTCCGGATATGACCGCCAGCCAGTTGAATGAGAATCTTATTTCATGTTTGTAGCTATTCCAGAAGTAAATGAGACAGGCAGCAACCAACACCGTTTTGACAGAGTACATCAAACTCTGGGAAATATTGAAAAGAAGCCCCACATAGATGCAGATTGCAAAAAGGACAAAGGGAGCAACGTAAGGGATATAAGGTCGTTTGAGATATGAAGTTGCGCTATTTTTTGGCATAGGTTAAACTTAAAATAGTTGAATGTTTTTTATTGTGAGAATGCTATCCACCTGTTAATGACTTTCTTTTTCATATTGTCCATCAATTATAAATAAAAATCGCAGAGTTATTTTCGGCTTTGCGATTAATGTTTGGAATTTGATTCGGTTTATCCTTTCCATTTTCTCCAATTTCAGTTGCAGCAGTCGGGATATCTTCAAATTGTTGCGTTTTCCGTGTTTCGGAAATTTAATAATGTAGGTTAGGTCTACGCAAGTATCATGCCGCCTAAAGCTATTTATGCTGAATATAGTATAAAAGCAGTTGCTTAACTTAAATCAACGTCAAAGTTTGTTTTGTGTATGCATCAGAAAAACTATATAATTGTGAAAAAAAGTAGATAACTATGTGAAGTTAATGAAATGACACAAAGTGGTGATAGTGGTGAATGGGATGGATATTTTATATTTCATTACCAGCGGAGTCGTCCGACAAGTTGCGAAATTAAGAAGTAATTTACCTAATTTCATGAAGTATATTTCCCCAATTAGTGCTGGTGATAAAACAAATTTTGACCGGCTTTTTTTTGCATTTATGTAATGCTTTGATATTTAAGAGTATTTATTTACGAAATTATTTGCAGTTTATCGGGCATGATTTTTGCTAGTATTAGGTAGCGTTCAGGACAGGAAGAAATTTTTCAAAAGCTAATTGTTTCCAGGGTTCATTGTGTTTATATGATACAATTCTTTTTGATCTGTTACTTGAAAGTACTTGGTTCCGGAGCTGGTTGGTATAACTTTAAACCTCAATGAACCCTTTTATAAACCGCCTGGGGAATAAATCCCCTGGCGGTTTTTTTTCTTGAACACATTGAAATATTTCCCTTTGTTAATGAGAAAATATATGATATGAAAATTCAGGTGGACAGGCTGAAGACTGCCGGAGAGCTTCAGCCTTCAGTCTATTGAGCAGCTACATATAATTTGACATAGGAGTTCTGTTATGGAGAATATAGACAGGAAAACTATCAAAGTTGAAAAGAGAAAATTTACACGTTTTAAAGTTAAAGATCTTTCTTTTGCTTTGTTAAAGTCTGATTCTTATGAAGAGCTTGGGGAAATTATTGATATAAGCAAAGGAGGCCTTGCCTTTCAATATCTTGTTGGGGAAAATCAGATAAAAGAAGCTGTTGAATTAGATATAATTCTTGCGCACAATGGCTTTCATATGAAAAAATTACCATGTAAAACAATTTCTGATTTTGAAATAATTAATGAAGTATATTTCAGCTCTTTAAAAATGAGACGGCATAGTATTAAATTTGATGAGCTTGATAATAATCAAATATCAGAGTTGGATTATTTCATTAAACATCACACAAGCAGTGAGACACAGGTAAGTCTATACTAAGGATTGCAGATATGAGAATGGAACGAACATCAGAGGTTGATCGCAAGACTAAAGAGACAGCTATCAATATTAAATTGAATCCGGACGGTAAGGGCAACCATGAGATTTCAACCGGGATTCCCTTTTTTGATCACATGCTTACGCTTTTTGCTGTTCATGGTTTTTTTGATTTATTCATATCTGCCAAAGGAGATATTGAAGTCGATTTTCATCATACAGTTGAAGATGTCGGGCTTGTATTGGGAGATGCATTTGATAGAGCTCTCGGCGACAGGAGGGGAATAAAAAGGTATGGTTTTTCTGTAACACCCATGGATGATGCTTTGGCATCTGTTGCAATTGATTTATCAAAGCGGCCTTATCTGGTATTTAATATTCCAAATCTAAAAACCACGGGCGGTAAGTTTGATTCTTCCCTTGCGAAGGAATTTTTCAGGGCATTTTCTACTATGGGAGGGATGAATCTTCATATTAATGTCAGCTACGGCGAAAACGAGCATCATATTATAGAATCAATTTTCAAGGCCGTCGGCAGGGCGCTGGATCAAGCCGTTTCTTTTGATGAACGTATTACAGATGTGCGTTCTACAAAAGGTACATTGTGATCGGGGATCAGGGCTCAGCGGTCGGGGACCAGGAATAATGGTTTACGGTTCACAGTTAACGGTTGATCAAAACATAAAACTGTGAACTGTTAACCGACAACTGTAAACTGTTACTATGATCTTTCGCCTGAATTCTGTGTTAAACCTATCCTCTTTTAACATTTCTAAAAAAAACTAACTGATTCTTTTATGACAAAGAAAATACATCATGATAATCTGCGCAGCTTGGTTGGAATCGGTATTATTA